>CAXTOC010000053.1:0-11955 GCA_964245725.1 uncultured Acetobacteraceae bacterium
CCAAGGGTTCGCGCGCGGTGTGGCAGCGGGGCGGGCGGGCATGCTGGCGCTGTCCGGACTATGGCTCGCCGCCGCTCCCGCGCGGGCGGTGACGCCGCTGAGCACTTATTACGGTCCCGGATTGCCGATCGACAACTACTTCCCCGAGGGCGTACCCGGCGCTCCGGAACAGCCTGGCGTCACGGTGCTGTCGCGCCTGCGTCCGGACTACGACGCCCAGGGCATACGCGAGGGCGCGTTCATGATCCGGCCCAGCATCGACGAGCAGGCCGGCTACGACAGCAACGTCGTCGGCGGCGCCATCGACGGTCGGGGCAGCAGCGAGCTGCAGAGCGGCGCCGCGGTGTCGCTGAACTCTGACTACTCGCGAGATAATTTCGGCGTCAGCGCCGGCATCAACGACACCCGCTACTGGGATCTGCCGCGCCTCAGCCACACCGACTACAGCGCGTCGGCAGGCGGCGCGCTCGATCTCGGCCGCGACCAGCTGACCGGCTCGATCAGCTACCAGAGTGCCAACGAGTTGCCCTACGACATCGGCGTCAACGGCACCCAGCTGATCCAGCTCGACAAGCCGCTGAACTTCACCGACACCGACTTCAGGGTCAGCTACACCACCACGCTCGGCCGGTTCACCATCACGCCCAACGTCGACTACCAGCTGCTGCGCTTCGCGCACGGCGACTTCACCGGCGTTCCGCTCGATAACCTGGCCGTCTTCAACCAGAGCCTGCGCGACAGCAACACTCTGCAGGGCGGCGTCATCGCCCGCTACGAGTTCCAGCCCGACCGCAGCGCGGTGATCGTCGTCAACGGCAACTACGACCACTATATCCGTCCCACCGAGCTGAACATCGGCGTGGTCGACTCCACCGGCGCCACCGTGCTGGCGGGACTGGACTACCAGCTCACCGGCGCCACCCGGCTGCGCGCGCTGGCCGGCTACCAGGAGCGCTTCTTCAACGGCAACCAATACGGCAACAAGGGCGAGCCGATCGGCGAGGCCGACGTGATCTGGAACCCGACCGGCCTGACCACCGTGACCGCCCGCTACGCCCGCACCATCGAGGACGCGACCACCACCACCGTCACCGGCTACACTTACGACCGGCTCAGCCTGATCGTCGACCACGAGCTGTTTCGCGACCTCCTGCTGCAGGCCAACGGGCAGTTCGAGAACGCCGCCTACGAGGGCTCGAACCTGGTCCAGAAGCAATACGGCGGCGGCGTCGGCGCGACCTACCTGATCAACCGCAACCTGCAGGCCGCGTTGAGCTACCAGTTCATCGAGCACGACTTCTTCGACGGAGCGTTCTCCGAAAGCGTCGTGCTGCTGCGCGTCAAGTTCGGCCTCTGATCAGGCGGCGTCGGTTCTCGCCCGCTCTGCGACCCGGCTGGAGGTGGCGCGCTCCAGCAGGTAGAGCGGGCGCTGCTTGGTCTCGTTGAAGACGCGGCCGAGATACTCGCCGATCACGCCCAGCGTCATCAGCTGCACGCCGCCCAGGAACAGCACCACTGCCATCAGGCTCGGGTAGCCGGGAACCTGGTTGCCGAACAAGATTGTGCGGATGATCAGCTGACCGCCGAACAGCAGCGCGAACACCGCCACCGCGAGGCCGAGATAGGTCGCGATCTTGAGCGGCATCAGGGTGAATCCGGTGATGCCCTCGACGGCGAGGTTCCACAGCCGCCAGTAGTTCCAGCTGCTGCTGCCGGCATGGCGCGGCGCGCGGTCGTAGAGCACTGCCTGGCTTGGAAAGCCGACCCAGGCGAACAGGCCCTTCATGAAGCGATGATGCTCGCGCAGCCGCAGCAGCGCGTCCAGCGCGCGCCGGCTCATCAGCCGGAAATCGCCGGTGTTGCGCGGCAGACGCACGCCGCCGAGACGCTGCATCAGGCGATAGAACAGGTCGGCGGTGGTCTTCTTCAGCCACGTCTCGCCCTCGCGGGCACGGCGCTGCGCGTAGACCATGTCGATCCCGGTGTCCCAGATCGCCACCAGCTGCGGAATGATCTCGGGCGGGTCCTGCAGGTCCGCGTCGATCACGATGATCGCCTCGCCGTGGGCGTGATCGAGGCCGGCGGTCAGCGCGATCTCCTTGCCGAAATTGCGCGACAGGTTGATCAGGCCGATATGCGGATCGGTGCCGCACATCGCCTCCACGCAGGCGAGCGTGGCGTCGATGCTGCCGTCATTGACGTAGACCACTTCCCAGCTGCGGCCGAGTGCGTCCATCACCGCGCTGAGCCGGCGATGGAACTCCGACAGACCGAGCGCCTCGTTGTAGCAGGGCACGACGACGGAGAATACGGGGCGGCCCACGATCATGGCGCGGCGTTCCGCGGGCCGATGCTGCGCCGAGCGTCTGCTGTCAGCAGCGCCCGCAGCGGCGGCCTCCGATCACGGTCTGTCACGGAGGGATCTGGTATCGCAACGGGTTCGGCATCATTCCCGGTGTGGCCCCGGCGCTGCATCGGGTCAAGGTGCCTCGCGCGCCGCCAGCGGTCGCGGAGCCGGCGTGCGGCAGGCGAGGCTGCGATCGTAGGCGATGACATCGAAGCCGCGCGCGGCAAGCGTCCAGCAACGGTCACGGTCGAACGCCTGCTGCATCACCGGGAGCACGGCCCTGCTGTCGCCGTCCAGGCCGAGCAGCACCAGCACCACCCGGGGCGCCTGCGCCGCGTCCTGCCGGAGCGCGGAGGCGGGCTCGCCCGTATCGACGCGCTGGATGCGCAGCGCGTCGGGGGACTCGCTGACGAACGCGGCCAGCACGCCCACGCCGTCATTGCCAAACGGAACCAGCACCAGCGCGTCGCCCGCGGCGAGCCGCAGCGCCGCGCGTGCCGCCTGCGCCTGCGGCTGCATCGTCTCCGGCCTGCCCATCAGGCCGGCGAGGGAGAGAGCCTGCACGCACAGCAGCACCAGCAGCCCGGCCAGGCCTACGCGCGACGGCAGGCTGGCGAACGCGCCGGCGAGCAGGATGGCGAAGAACGGCGTGGCGAAGGCGATGTAGCGCAGCTCGATCGGCGTGTTGTCGAACACGAAGCCGAGTGCGAGCAGCCCCGTCGGCGTCGCCAGCGTCGCCAGCAGCAGCAGGCTGCGGGTCGCGGCGCCGCCGATGCCGCGCCAGCGCAGGCCGATCAGCCCGACCAGCCCGATCAGGGCCAGCACCAGCAGCGCGCCCAGGATCAGGCCGCCGACGTGGCCGAGATACAGCGGCAGGCCGCCGAACACGTTGGCGCTCGCGTACTTGCCGAGCCGCATCAGGCTCGGCAGCAGCGCGAAGGGCGGGAACTGGCCGACGCGGCTGGCGCGTTGGGCCAGGAAGAAGAACAGGTCCAGCGGCAGGATGCAGGCGAAGCCGAGCCCGGCCGCGAGCCATCGCGTCACCTGACGGGTGCGGGTCAGCAGCAGCCAGAGCAGGGCCGCCGCACCGCCGAAGGCGGCGAGGTAGTTCGAGAAGCTGGCGAGGCCGAGCAGCAGGCCCGCGGCGAACGCGATCGCGGTCGCGCGGCCGGCCTGCCGCGCGCGCGCCGCGAGCACGATCAGCACGCTGCCCCAGACCATGCAGAGCTGTGCCAGGGCGAAGCCGCGGGCGATGCAGCCGGTATAGGTGAAGCCGTAGCAGCCCAGCGTCAGCAGCACCGAGGCCACCGGCGGCATCCCGGTCAGGCCGGCCAGCACCGCGACGCCGGCCAGCGCCAGCAGGCTGCACAGCACCGAAAGCAGGCGCGTGCGGAACAGTCCGGTACCGAAAAGGGCGCGCCAGCCCGCGACCGACCAGAAATACAGCGGCGGATGCACGTCGGTGCGGCGCAGATCGGCGGCGATGCCGCGCATCGTGCTGTGGCCGGAGAAGAACGGGCGCACGTCGCGCGGCGTGAACGCGCCGGTGGGCCAGAGCGGGCGCGGCGTGCCTGAGGCAATGAACACGCTGTAGTTCTCGTCGTATTCGGTGCCCCGCGACCAAGCCGAACCGACCAGCACCAGCAAGGCCAGGATCAGCGCGCCGATGACGCCGCCTGCATGTCGTCCATGCGTCGACAGCATCTCGTCGCGATCCCCTGTGGCGCTTGACGGGACTGTAGCATGGGTGCTGGGCGTGTTAAATGGCGGCCCGGGGAGGGGAGCGCGATGAGAACCGAGCACGGCGCATCGTGAGCCGGGATGCGGAAGCGGCGCGATGCCGGCTGCTCGGCCTCGATTTCGCCGATCTGGACGTGGCGGCTGCCGCGCGGACGATCTCGGACCGTTCCGCCGACGCATCCTTCGCCTACGTGGTGACGCCGAACGCGGACCACCTGGTGCGGCTTTCGCGCGACGCCTCGCTGCTGCCGCTGTACCGGCAGGCGCTGCTCTGCCTGCTGGACAGCCGCGTGGTGGCGCGCACCGCGCGCATCATCGGCCTGCGCGCACCCTTGGTCACCACCGGCAGCGACCTCACGGCACGGCTGCTGTCGCGACATCTCCGTCCCGGCGAGCGCGTGACCATCATCGGCCTGCGGGCGTCGCACCTCCCCGCCCTGATCGCGCGCACCGGCATGGCGCCTCCCGCGCATTACGATCCGCCGATGGGCTTCGATCGTGATCCCGCCGAGCTGCGTCGGGCGGTGCGGTTCGTGCTCGATCATCCGGCGCGGCTGGTGTTCCTGGCGGTCGGCTCACCGCGACAGGAGCGTCTGGCGGCAGCGATCGCGGCCGCCCCGGGGGCCTGCGGCACCGGCCTGTGCATCGGCGCCAGCCTCGAGTTCGTTGCCGGCGCGATGCCGCGCGCGCCGGACTTCATGCAGCGGCTGGGGATCGAGTGGCTGCATCGCATGCTGTCCGACCCGCGGCGGCTGGTGCGCCGCTACCTAGTGGACAACCCGCCGATCTTCGCGCTGCTGTTGCGGCAGCGCTTCAATCCGTGATCCGGTCCAGTGCCGGAACGTGACGCAGCAGGTAGCGCTTGATCAGGATCGGCCCGACCACGCCCGCCAGCATCATCACGCTCGCGATCAGCGGAAAATCACGCGCGTTCCAGGACAGGAACTTGAGCAGGATGCCCTTGGTCAGGCCCAGGCAGATGGTGTTCAGCAGGTAGATCGCGAACGACATGGTGCCGAGGAACACCAGCCATTCCCGACGCGCGATGAACTGGCTGCGCGCCAACCCGTGGAACGCCACCATCGACAGCAGGCCGGACGCCAGCATGTAGGTCTTGTAGGGGAAGTGGTCGGCGGCGTCGGTCTTCCAGTTAAAGTGGACGACGCCGCCGCCGCCGCTGGCGGCGAAGGTCACCACCCCCAGCAGGGCCAGCAGGGCCGGCAGGTGCCAGTGATCGAGGATCGCCCACCACTTGGCGCCGGCGCGCGCCGCCACGCCGCCGGCCACGAAGAACACGAAGAAGCGGCAGACGCGGTCCATGTAGAGCACCGGAGGCGCCTGGATCAGGTAGAGCACGATGGCGATCAGCATCAGCTGCAGTTCCGCCGGCACCTGATGCAGGCGCGGCAGGCGAAGCAGCAGCGGGGTCGCGATCACGTAGATGAACAGCACCCCGATGTACCAGACCGACATCGCCGGGCTGTGCGCGGTGTGCAGCAGCAGGCTGTCGAGACCGCCGAGGAGGCTGGTCGGCACGTTGTCGACATGCATGACGCGCGCCGCCACCAGCTTCGCCGCCAGGATGGCGCAGCCGAAGCCGAAGAACGGCACCAGGAGTCGCCTGGCACGGCGCAGCACCAGGGTCGGCCAGCCGCCCAGCGGCGGCTTGGCCGCACCCGACCAGAAGGCGACGTAGCCGCTGAGGTACATGAACAGCGGCATGTGAAACAGGTAGATGGCGATGCGCAACGGCTCATACCAGGTGACCCCGGCCGGGTCCTCCTGCGGCACCAGGTGGCCGAACACGACCAGCAGGATGGCGATGCCCTTGGCGCGATCCAGATCGGTCAGGCGGGTCCGGGAGCGGGTCGCGGCAGGGATCGTGTGGATGCGTGGCGCTTCGGCCACAGCAACGGGACCAGGAACGGACGAAGCTCTCTGCATGGCTATTCCGAACGGGGAAGAATCTGGCCGGTTGGGGGGCTGCAGCCGCGCCGGCCCGGTCGCAGCTGGAGCTCGCGACGAGGAAAGCGCATCTTGTTAATCATAAAGACGGTGCACAGGCACTGGCAATGGTTTAACATGTGTTTCGAGCAGGTTTCCGTGACACGACGTGAGCGTGACGTCCGTGCATGGAGCGCCAGGGTAACGATCTGTTAGTTTTCCGGGCAACGCGCCCGGAAGGCGGGCTGTCGTTCGCGTGCATCTGAAGGGGGCCGGGGAATGTTGAACGTGGCGCCGGGCAATACGCCCGGATCGGGCTCTGAGCGGTCGTTCCGGGGTGCGAACGCCGAGCCGACGCCGCGCGACGCCGCGGCGCAGATGCTCTCGAACGCCGCCTGGAGCCTGTGGCGTCACAAGTGGGTGCTGCTGCTCTGCGTGCTCCTGGTGCCGTCGATCACCTGGGCGGGCCTCAAGCAGATCACGCCGCTCTACACCGCCGACGCCACCGTGATCTACGAGCCGGCCCAGTACAACCAGCAGGAGCTGCAGAGCATCCTGAGCCGCGACACCACCACCGACGAGGTCATCAGCACCCAGGTGCAGGTGATCCAGAACCTGCGCTCGGCGGAGCGTGTCGTCGATCGCTTCGACCTGGAGCAGAACCCCGAATTCAATTACACGTTGCGCCCCAAGACCGACTTCGCGGCGATCACCGACGGCATCGTCGGCGGCATACGCGGCGGTCTCGCGTTCCTGATCCGGCCGATCTTCCCGGCCGCGGCGGACGCGCTGGAGGTCAATGCCGGCCACCCGCCCACGCCCGAGGACATCCGGCACGCGGTGGTGATGGCCGTGCAGAATGCGATCACCGCGCAGTCGGTGCGGCTGTCGCACGTCATCGACGTGTCGTTCACCTCGCGCAGCCGCACCCTCGCGTCGGACGTGGCGAACGAGCTGGCCAGCATGTACATCGCCGACCAGCTGCAGCTGAAGTTCGACGCTGTGCGCAACGCCAACAAGTGGCTCGAGGGCCAGGCGCACGAGCTGCAGGGCCAGGTGCAGGCGAACGACAACAAGATCGCCCAGTATCGTAGCCAGCAGGGACTGACCCAGGGCGTCGCCGCGAGCCTGGTGACCGAGGAGGTCAGCCGGCTCAGCGAGAGTCTGGTGGAGGCGCGCAACGAGCTGGCCCAGGCCGAGGGCCAGGTCAGCGCCGCGCACGGCAAGTTCGGCAGCTCCGCACAGGCCGCGGTCTCGCCCAGCGTGGTGGCGCTGCGCGCCCAGCGCGACTCGCTGTCGGCGCAGCTGCAGTCCCTGCTCGCGCATCTCGGGCCGAACCACCCCACGGTCATCTCGATGCGCCAGCAGCTCGGCGTGCTGTCCAGCGAGGTCAACGCCGAGACCGGCCAGGTGATGGCGGCCTCGGACGCCGCGGTCCGCTCCGCCCGTGCCAAGGTCGCCGGGCTGCAGGAGCAGTTGCGCGAGGCGCGCGAGCGCGTCGCCACCGCCGGGCAGGCGGAGATCCCGCTGGAGGCGATGCAGCGCGAAGCGGACGCCTCGCGCAACCTGTTGCAGACCGTGCTCGGCTCGATGCAGCGCCTGCAGCAGCAGGCGGCGATCGAGACCTCGGACGCCCGCGTGGTTTCCAACTCGCTGCCGCCGCCCGAGCCCTCCTACCCCAAGACCAAGGTGCTGGTCGCGGCGTCCGTGCTGCTCGGGCTGTGCATCGGCTTCCTGCTGGTCTACCTGCTCGAGCTGACGCAGAGCAAGTTCCGCAGCGGCCACGACATACGCACCGTGCTCGGACTGAACTGCCTGGCGCAGATCCCGCAGATCGACCACGACAAGGAGGGCGTGTCGGGCATGGAGGAGTATCTGGTCCAGAAGCCGTTCTCGCTCGGCGCGGAGCAGGTGCGATCGCTGCGTGCCGCACTTTGGCTGGGCGCCAGCCGGCCGAAGGTCGTCGCCGTCGCCGCGGCGCGACCGGGCGAGGGCAAGACCACCACCTCGATCTGCCTGGGCCGCTCCGCCAGCCTGGCCGGCGAGCGCATCGTGGTGGTCGAGTGCGACACCCGCAAGCCGAGCTTCGCCAAGCTGATGGGGATCAAGGAGAAGACCGGGCTGCTGGAATTCCTCAGCGGCACCGCGCCGCTCGAGGACGTGATCCACACCGACAAGCTGACCAGCTTCGACTACATCCCGGCCGGCGTCGGCGGGCGGAGCAACTCGCACTCCCTGTTCATGTCCGAGAACATGGTCATGCTGCTGGAGCGGCTGCGTCGGGACTACGACCTGGTGGTGCTCGACCTGCCGCCGGTGATCGCGATGACCGACGCGCGCATCGTGGCCAGCCTCGCGGAAGCGACGCTGCTCTGCGTACGCTGGCAGACCACGCCGCGTGCGGTGGCCAAGCACTGCTACGAGATGCTGCAGGATGCCGGGGCCAACGTGGTGGGCGCGGCGCTGACGCGCGTGAACATGCGCGCCCACGCCCGGTCCGGCCACACCGACGCCGAGGCCTATCACTCCCGCTACGCGCCCTACTACCAGCACTGAGGGCGCACCGCCCGTGAGCATGGCGACCCTGCTGCCGAGCCGCCTGCGCAGGTTCGGCGAGAACCACTCGTCCAGCCTGGCGCTCTGGATCGGGATCGGCTTCTTCGCGCTCTACATCGCTGCCGCCTGCATGGGCGCGAAGCAGATGATGCTGATGATCGCGCTGGGCGTCGTCGGCTGCATCAGCGTGCCGGTGCTGCGGCTCCCGGTGGCGGCCAGCACGCTGTGGCTGCTGATCGCCGGCTCCACGCCGGAGATGTGGATGCTCAACATCCTGCCCAACTCGGCGGCGACCGTCACCGCGCTGGTCAAGGTCGCCGGTCTCGGGCTGGTCGCCGTCTGCATCCTGCGCTTCGGCCCGGTGCTCGACCTGGTCAACCCGGCCTTCGCCTTCCTGATCATCTTCTTCGTGGGGCTCGGCCACGGCTTCTATCCGGGACTGACCATCGGCGACAGCGTGCGCTCGCTGATCGGTTCGGCGGCTCCATTCGCGTTCTCCTTCAGCCGGCTCTCGCGTCGTTGGTGCACCTCGATCATCGAAGCCACGATCTGGGTGCCGACCCTGATCCTGGCGTTCGGCGCCCTGCTGGACATCGCCCACATCCGGCCATTCCTGAACCTGGACGAGGGCAACTCCTACCGGCTCAGCGGCTCGACGCATCCGGCGTTCCTGGGCGGCTACGCGATGGCGGCGATCTACGCCGCCCTGGTCGAGCTCTACCGCAGCGGCCGCAACCGCTACCTCTACCTGCTGGTGCTGAACGCCGTGATCCTCATCGGATCGGGTGCCCGTTCGCCGCTCGCCTGCGCGATCATCGTCGTCGGCCTCGCCTTCATCGCCATCCGCTCCGACAGCTTCACCCTGCGCAAGCGCGTGCTGCCGATGATCCTGGGGCTGCTGGCGTTGCCGGTCCTGCTCGCCGTCGCCGCCACCTCGAGCAGCATAAGGCTGCTCACCGTGCTCTCCGGCAACGCGGAGGGCCTGAGCGGCCGCGACGTCATCTGGCCGTTCTTCGAGGCGGCCTTCGCGCAGTCCCGCCTGTTCGGCTGGGGCATCGGTGCGGGCAAGATGATCATCGACCCCGACAGCCTGACGGCGCGCCTGCTGGGCACCACGGCCGCGCATAACGAATACCTGCGCATCGGCGTCGAAGGCGGCTATCTCGGCATCGCCCTGGTCATCACCTTCCTGACGCTGTGGACCTGGCGCTGGAGTAGGATGATGCAGCGTTCCGACCGGATCATCATCCGGCTGGTGATGTTCTGCTTCGCCCTGCAGTCGATCACCGACAACACCCTGATCGCCGCGACCGCCAGCATCCTGTTCGCCTGGATGTCGGCGGTGTTCGCCCGGGGTGTCGCCGAGACCAGGCAGGGCAGGGAGGCTCTCGATGCGCCGGAGGCCGAGCGGCTGCCCGGGCGGCGGCCCGGCGCCTTGGCCTGAACAGGCCGCGCCTGGTCGCCCGAGCCGTCAATCCGGCTTCTGGTTCTGGTTCTGGTTCTGGTTCTGGTTCGGGTTGACGTCGATGCCCGCCTTGTCCTTCTTGAAGAAGTAGCCATGGAACGGCGGCTTCGCGACCGGCTGGTAGTGCGGCGGGACATAGGTGCCGGTCTTGTCGTACTTCCCCGGGACGTAGCGGTCGGTCGAGCTCAGCGGCACCGGGGAGGTGATCACCGGTGCGCTCGGCATTCCCTGCGGCGGGGCAGCCTCGCTCGTCGAGGCGAGGCTCATGACGCCGCACAGGATCGCCGCCGCGCGCCACGAGGGGCGGGGCGGCGCGAGGCTGGGGACGAGCTGGATCATGGAATTCGCTCCTCGATGGACGAGTCTTGCCGCGGACCGTCCGAAGGCCGAAGAACGGGCCGCACGATCCGCGGCGCAAGCCGCGGCGTCGTGCGCGCGCACGATGTCATATCCGGCGCGGCGCCAGCAAACCAGGGGTGACGCGTTGGGCGATCGGGATCACGCGTGATGAGACAGATCGTCGACCTGACCTGCTGCCGCGCGCTGTTCGCGCTGGGCGTGTTCGCCTACCACGTCAACCTGCAGAGCCGCTACGCGCCGACGCTCGGACATGCCGGCAGGCTGGTGCACGAGGGCTATCTCGGCGTGGACGGCTTCTTCATCCTGTCTGGGATCGTGCTGGCCTACGCGCACCGAAGCTTCAGCACCACGGTCGCCCAGTCGCGCCTGTTCCTGCTCAAGCGGCTGGCGCGGATCTATCCAGTGCATCTGGCGACCATCGTGCTGTTCATGGGGCTGTACCTGTCGGGCATGGTGCTCGGGCAGGCGCCGCGCGAGCCGGATCGTTTCGGCGCCGACGAGCTGATCCGGCATCTGGCACTGGTGCATGCCTGGGGGTTCAGCGATCGCTGGGCGTGGAACTACCCGTCCTGGTCGATCAGCGCCGAGTGGGCCGGCTACCTGGTGTTCCCGCTGCTCTGGCCGCGCGTGCGCGACGCCCATCCGCTGCGGCTGGCCTGTCTGCTGGCCCTCGCGGGGCTGGCGGAATACGGCGCGCACCGGGCCCAGCTGCACTGGCGCCTCTCCCTGACCTATGACGGCGGCGTGCTGCGATTCTACCCGGAGTTCATCGCCGGCATGGCGACGGTGCCGCTGGTGCCGCTGCTGGCGCGGCGCGTTCCGGCCCGGATCCCGCTGCTGGCCGCGCTCGGCTGCATCGGCGTCGGCGCGCTGGTGTTCGATGGCGCCGAGCTGCTGGTCATCGACGGGCTGTGGCTGCTGCTGGCGGGGTTGCTGCTGCGCGCCTACCAAGGCGGCGGCTCGCTGCTCGGCTGGATCCCGGGGGCCACACTGTTCGGCGAGCTCTCCTACTCGTTCTACATGAGCTTCGCCTTCGTCGAGACCATACAGTCCAAGATCTGGCGCAGCCTGCACGTGCTGCCGTATCACCAGAAGCTGCTCTACGGATCGACCACGTTCCTGCTGACCCTGGGCCTGGCACTGCTGCTGTGGAACGGGGTGGAGAAGCCGGCGTTGCGCGCCTTCGCGCGCAGGCCGGGTCGGGCCATCGTCGTGCGACCCACCGACGTGGTCTCGTGACCGGCGTCGCGGCCGGACCATGAAGCGGCCGGCATCGGCCGCATGAGGCGCCTGCTGCCGAGCGCGACCTCGCCCTCCTGGGTGCTCGCCGAGACCGGCGCCGGCGCGATCTTCTCGCTGCTGTCGCTGCTCGCGGTCAGCCGCACCATCGGGCCCGCCGCCGCCGGCGTGCCTCGCGCGCATCGGCGATCCAGCGGTCCAGCACGTCGAGCGTGATGACGGTCTCGTAATCGTCGTGCGCGCAGGGCGGGGCGTGCAGCACAGGCGTCGCGGCGGGCGCCGGCGCTGCGGTCGGGACGAGCAT
>CAXTOC010000053.1:11965-13145 GCA_964245725.1 uncultured Acetobacteraceae bacterium
GCTGCTGTCGCTGCTCGCGGTCAGCCGCACCATCGGGCCCGCCGCCGCCGGCGTCGGCGCGGTCGCGATCGCGGCCTTCCTGCTGCTCGACCTGTTCGGCGGCTCGATGATGACCGACGCGCTGATCCAGTGGCGAAGGCTGGAGCCGCGCCATGCCAGCAGCGCGGTGGCGCTCACGGTGCTGACCGGCACCGCTGCCGGCATCGTGCTGGTGCTGGTCGGCCAGGCGCTGGCGGCGACCACGGGTCATCCGCAGATCGGCCGGCTGGCGCTGGCGCTGGCGCCGCTGCTGCCGGTCTCCGCCTTCTCCGGGGTCGGTGCCGGGCTGGTGCTGCGGCGGCGCCGCTACCGGCTGCTGGCGGCGCGCGTGTTCATCGGCCAGCCGGTCGGGCTGGCGCTGGGTCTGCTGCTGGCGCACCGCCACGCCGGCGCCTGGGCGATGGTGGGCCTGCAGGGCGGCAACACGCTGGTGGTGTTCCTGCTGCTGCTGCTGACCCGCTCGGTTCCGCTCCGCCCGTCGCTGGATCGCGCGGCACTGGCCGATCTTTGGCCCGTGGCGGGGCCGCAGCTGCTCTCGGTGGTGATGCTGGCCGGACGCTACCGGGTGTTCGTGATCGCGCTCGGCATGATCGCGTCGGACAGCGTGGTCGCGGTCTGCAACGTCGGCTTCCGGCTGCTCGACGCGGTGCTGACGGTGGTGTCCGGCTCCACCCTGCGCATCACCCTGCCGCGCCTGTCGGCGCTGCAGGACGATCCGGTGGGGCTCGCCGATGCCTACGGCGACACCGCCCAGTTCCAGGCGCTGCTCGGCTGGCCGATCGCGGCGGGGGTGGCCCTGACCGCCAACGACCTGGTGATCGGGCTGATGGGTCCGCAATGGTCCGGTGCCGCGCAAGGCACCCGGGTCACCGCGTGTGCCGTCCTGCTCGCCTACAGCTACGGCGACGCCGGCAGCCTGTGGATCGCCATCGGCAAGACCTGGATCAACCTGCTCACCGCGACCGCGGCGCTGCTGGTCCCGATCGTCGGGCTGCTGCTGCTGCATCCCCAGACGCCGGTCCAGGCGGCGCTGTGCTGGGGTGCCACCGCGCTGGTGCTGGCGCCGGTGAACCTGGTGCTGGTGACGCGACGGCTGCGTCGCTCGCCGCTCTGGCTGCTGCGCCTGCTCTGGCCGGCGGCG
>CAXTOC010000054.1:0-13053 GCA_964245725.1 uncultured Acetobacteraceae bacterium
TGCCGGTACCGGTCGCGCCGCCGCCGCCGGCAGCGCCGCCTGCACCGCCCGCCGCCAACAAGGGCAGCGACAGCGGGCTGCCGCTGCCGCGCTTCGCCGCCCTGCGCGCCGACGAGGTCAACATGCGGATCGGTCCGGGCTCGCGCTATCCCATCCTCTGGCTCTACAAGCGTCGCGACCTGCCGGTGCAGATCGAGCGCGAGTTCGGTCCCTGGCGCCAGGTGGAGGACGCGGACGGAGTGAAGGGGTGGATGAACGGCGCCGTCCTGGTCGGCACGCGCAGCTTCGTGGTGACCGCGTCGGGAGAGGCGCTCGATGCGACGCACGGTGCCGGAACCACGCTGCGCGATGATCCGCGCGACGATGCCGCGGTCGTCGCCATCCTCCGGCCGGGGGTGCTCGGCCGGCTGCGCGCCTGTCCGGCGGGCTCCGGCTGGTGCCGCGTCAGCACCCACAACTACAGCGGCTGGTTACGACGCTCGGCGATCTTCGGTCTTCTGCCCGACGAAGTCATCACGGCTCCTTGAACATCATCCCCGAACCGGCGAAGGGCTTCGACCATGCAAGCGCCCGCACCTCACGTGAGTCCCCAGACCAACCTCAGGACCAGCCTCAGGGGCGGCGACGCTCCGGCGCGACGCACCAAGATCGTCTCGACGCTCGGCCCGGCGAGCTCGACGCTGGCGATGATCACCCGCCTGTTCGAGGCCGGGGTCGACGTGTTCCGGCTGAACTTCTCCCACGGTTCTCACGAGGACCACGCCGAGCGGATCGCCATGCTGCGCGCGCTGGAGGCAAGCAGCGGCCGGCCGATCGGCATCCTGGCCGACGTGCAGGGACCCAAGCTGCGCGTCGGCAAGTTCGAGGCGGGCCGTGCCGCGCTGGCGCACGGCGCGCAGTTCCGTCTCGATCTCGACGAGGCGCTGGGCACCGCCGACCGGGTGCGGCTGCCGCATCCCGAGATCATCGAGGCCGCCGCGGTGGGCTCCACGCTGCTGCTCGATGACGGCAAGCTGCGCCTGCGGGTGCTGGAGAAGGGGCCGGACTACCTGCATACCGAGGTGCTGGCGGGCGGCATCCTCTCCGACCGCAAGGGCGTGAACGTGCCCGACGTCATGCTGCCGATCCCCGCGCTGACGGCGAAGGATCGCCTGGATCTCGATTTCGCCCTGGCGCAAGGGGTCGACTATGTCGGGCTCTCCTTCGTGCAGCGCGCCGAGGACGTGCGCGAGGCGCGCGACATCGTCGCCGGCCGCGCCTGGATCATGACCAAGATCGAGAAGCCGCAGGCGCTCGACAACCTCGACGAGATCCTGGAGCTGTCGGACTGCGTCATGGTCGCGCGCGGCGATCTCGGCGTCGAGCTGCCGCCCGAGGAGGTGCCGCTGGCGCAGAAGCGGATCGTGCGCGAGGCCCGCCTGCTCGGCAAGCCGGTGGTGGTGGCGACGCAGATGCTGGAGAGCATGATCTCGGCACCCGCGCCGACCCGGGCGGAGGCGTCCGATGTCGCGACGGCGGTGTTCGACGGCGCCGACGCGGTGATGCTGTCGGCGGAGACCGCGGCCGGGCAGTATCCCGAGGAGGCGGTCGAGATCATGGCGCGCATCGTCCGCCGGGTGGAGCGCGACGCCGGCTGGCAGGCGCTGATGCAGGCCTCGCGCCCGGCGCCGGAGCACTACGCCGCCGACGCGATCGCCGCGGCGGCGCAGCAGGTGGCGCAGACCGTCGAGGCGCGCGCCATCGTCGCCTACACCCTGTCGGGGCCGAGCGCGCTTCGCATCGCCCGCGAGCGGCCGGACTGCCCGATCCTCGGCCTCGCCGGCACCGTGTCGACGGCGCGCCGGCTGTCGCTGGTCTGGGGCGTCAGCGCCCGGGTCGCCGACCAGGGCTCGGACAGCGTGACGCTGGAGGACGTGGTCAATGCCGCGGCCAACGCGGCGCGCGACGACGGGCTGGCGGTGGCGGGCGAAGCCGTCGTGGTCGTGGCCGGGCTGCCCTTCGGCAAGGCGGGCAGCACCAACAACCTGCGTATCATCCGGGTGACATGATCCGGGCCACCGCGGCCTGCCTGTCGCTGGCGGCACCCCGCCTCGTCCCCCACGGTGCCGTGCTCGGCGTGGGGAAGCATCTCGCCGACGGCACCACGGTCTCGCTCGAGGGCGGCTGGCAGCATGATCGGTGGTCGGCGAGCCGGCCCGGTTACGCGGTCCCGGCCGGCGTGCCGTAGAGGCGCAGCATCAGGTCCGCGACCCGCTCGACATGGTCGCGGTACGCCTCGGGCGTTGCCGCCGCCGACCACGGCAGCATCGCCTCGAGCTGGAAGTCGCGCAGCGTCAGCACGATGAAGAGGTCTGCGGCCTGGCGCAGCTCGTCGCTCGAGCGTCCGATCCAAGCCCGCTCGCGGAAGAAGCCGGTGAGCAGGCCGAGCAGGCTGGAGCGCGCCTCGGCGAGCGTCTCGCAGCTGCGTCGGGACATGCGCGTACCCTCGATGACGCAGAGCCGGGTCAGCGCGATGGCCTCCGAATCGAGCAGCACGTCGAGCATGCGCAGGCCGATGGCCACCAACGCCCGCCGGAAATCCGGCTCCGGCGGGACGTCGAGCACGGACGCGGCATCCCGACCATGTTCTGCCACCATCTCGACCACGACCTGGTTGAACAGCGCCTCCTTGCTCTCGAAGTGCGCGTACAGGGTGGTCTTGGACACACCGGAGCGCTGCGCGATGGTGTCCATGCTGCCGTCGCTGTAGCCGTGCTGCAGAAAGATCTCGCGGGAGGTGGCGAGGATGATCTGCCGCGAGGACCGGTAACGATGCGAGCGGCTCTGAGTATTCATGACCTGCGCCACAAGAAATCAGCTGTGCGGAAGCAGCCTACGACGGGGCCGAGACGCGTCAATTGCTGCGAAGACGGGAGGGTCCGCACAGTTCGGTGAGTCCTGTTGTGCCGTCGTCATGTCGCGTTGCACAATTGCGCCGCGCGAGACGCCGCGATCTTCCGCAACGCGCCATCGACGCTAAGATGTGTGCAACCAGCTCGGGACCATTGCCATGCGCTACAGACTGCTCGGCCGCACCGGCCTCTTCATCTCGGAACTGTGCCTCGGCACCATGACCTTCGGCGGCGGCGAGGGCATGTGGCGCAAGATCGGCGCGCTGCAGCAGGACGAGGCCGAGCGGCTGGTCGGCAGCGCGATCGACGCCGGCGTCAACCTGCTCGACACCGCCGACGTGTACGCGGGCGGCCTTTCCGAGCAGATCACCGGCCAGGCGCTGCGCAACCTGAAGGTGCCGCGCGACCAGATCCTGGTGGCGACCAAGGTGTTCGGCGAGACCGGAACCGGCCCGAACGCGCGCGGCAATACCCGCTCGCACATCATCGACGGGGTCAAGGCCAGCCTGCAGCGGCTGCAGCTCGATCACGTCGACCTGTATCAGATCCACGGCTTCGACCCGGCGACGCCGATCGAGGAGACCATGGAGGCGCTCGACATCCTGGTGCGGCACGGCCACGTGCGCCACGTCGGCGTCTCCAACTGGGCCGCCTGGCAGATCATGAAGGCCCAAGGCATCGCCGAGCGCCGCGGATCGGCGCGGTTCGAGAGCCTGCAGGCGTACTACACGCTGGCCGGGCGAGACCTGGAGCGCGAGCTGGTGCCGATGCTGCGCCACGAGCAGGTCGGCCTGCTGGTCTGGAGCCCGCTCGCCGGCGGGCTGCTGTCCGGCAAGTACGGCCGCGAGCGGCACGGCGAGCAGGGCAGCCGGCGCGTCGATTTCGACTTCCCGCCGGTCGACCGCGAGCGCGGCTACGACGTGATCGACGCGATGCGCCCGATCGCCGAGGCGCACGGCGTCTCGGTGGCGCGGATCGCGCTCGCCTGGCTGCTGCACCAGCCGGTGGTCAGCAGCGTCATCATCGGCGCCAAGCGGCCGGAGCAGCTCGCGGACAATCTCGCCGCCATCGACGTCAAGCTCGATGCCGACCAGCTGGCGGCACTCGACGCGGTCAGCCAGCTTCCGCCCGAATATCCCGGCTGGATGCTGGCGCGCCAGGGCGCCTACAGGCGTGATCAGGTGGCGGCGGGCTGAGCCGACGCCTCGCGGCAGGCATCCGCGGCGACGGCCATCCAGCGGAGCATCCAGTCGATGGTGTCGGATCCGACCGCGGAATTCGCCGATCTCCTCGATCAGATCGGCGACGGCGTGCCGGACGCCGGCCAGTACCGGCGCATGTCCGACATGATCCTGGACTTCCCGCAGGCACGACGGCTGGCGCGGCTGGACCCGTTTTCCGCGGAGTACAGGCCGGCGGCGATGGAGTTCTATCTCTCCCTGCGCGGGCGCCCCGAGCAGGGCTACGTCGCCACACGCGACGAGGCGCCGGCCGCCCGGCTGCCCGACAACCTCTGGACCGGCCTGGTCCCTTGGTCGTTCGGCGATGCCAGGATGGTCTCCGAGCATCTCCTCGCCTGGGGCCACATCTTCGCCCACCTGAACCTGCCGAGCGGCGGTTCGCTGCTGGAGTACGGGCCGGGCAGCGGGCAGCTCCTGCTGATGCTGTCGCGCATGGGCTACCGCGCCTGCGGGGTGGATATCGATGTGGTGGCGCTGGAAGGCATACGGGCGCAAGCAGCACATCTCCAGCTCCCGGTGGCGGCCGAGCGCGCCGAGTTCGGGCGCGGCTTCGACGGAGAGAAGTTCGACTGCATCCTGTTCTACGAGTCCTTCCACCATGCCTTCCACTTCGACGCGCTGCTGGTCGGTCTGCATGACCGGCTGCGTCCCGGCGGACGGGTCGTGCTGTGCGGCGAGCCGGTGGTGCCCGCGCCGTTCGGCGGCATTCCCTATCCATGGGGTCCGCGCCTGGATGCGCTGTCGGTGTTCTGCATCCGGCGCTTCGGCTGGATGGAGCTCGGTTTCACCCACGACTACCTGATGAGGATCGCCGACGCGACCGGCTGGACAGCCACGTTCCAGCCGTTCGCCGCTTGCGGCCGCGCCGCGATCTACGTGCTGCAGCCGTCATCGAAACTGTCCGACAGCGCGTACCTTTCGCTTCGCAACGCGCAGCTCGACGCACAGCTCGACGCGCTGCGCCGGGAACTCGCGGCAGTCCGGGCCTCGACCTCGTGGCGCGTCAGCCGGCCGCTGCGCGCCGGCAAGGAAATGCTGGGCCATGTCCGGAGGATCCTGCGCAGGCCGGGAGATTGACTTGGCGACGCGCCACTCCATACGCTGGCGGCAATAATCGGCGCTCGCCGGAACAATCGGAGGAATCGATGTCACGTTCCCTGCTGCACGGCATCGCCGTGGCCGCATCCCTGTGCGTCGGCTTCGCACCGCCGCTGGCGCGCGCCGCCGGCTCGGTGGTCGGCTACAGCGTCGCCACCCTGGCCAACCCGTTCTTCCAGGGAATGTCCCGCGGCGTGGAGGCGGGCATCAAGGCGCATCCGGACCTCACCCTGATCAACACCAGCGCCAACGGCGACGCCAACACCCAGGCGACGCAGGTGCTCGACCTGATCAACCAGCACGTCGCGGCCCTCATCCTCAATCCGATCAACGCCGACGCGATCGTGCCGGTGGTGCGACAGGCCAACAAGCGCGGCATCCCGGTGTTCACGCTCGATCGCGGCGCCGCCTGCGGCCGCTGCCAGGTGAACTTTCTCGAGACCGACAACGTCGCACTCGGCAAGGAGGGTGCGGACTACATCGCGGCCCAGCTCAAGCGCCGCTACGGCACGCTCAAGGGCAACGTCGTCGACCTCGAGGGCCTGCTCGGCACCACCGCCGGCGACGATCGCGAGCGCGGCTTCGCGCAGGAATTCGCGAAGCTGTCGCAGGGCAACCCGGGGCTCAGGCTGGTGTCGCGCCAGGCGGCGGATTTCGACGCCGACAAGGGCTTCAACATCACCACCCAGCTGCTGGCCGCGCACGCCGATCTCGACGCCATCTTCAACGGCAACGACGACAACGCCGTCGGCGCCATGCGCGCGATCAAGCAGGCCAACCGCTTCGCCCCGATCGGCGATGCCAAGCACATCGTGATCGTCGGCATCGACGGCACCGAACAGGGGCTGACCGCGATCCGCAAGGGCCAGATGGACGCCACCCTGTCGCAGAACCCGCTGACCATGGCAGCGCAGTCGGTGAGCTACATCGAGCAGTACCTGCACGGCGACAAGTCGTCCATCCCGGCGCATCGGTTCTGGCCGCACGTGCTGCTGACCAAGGCGAACCTCGACAGCCCCGAGGTCAAGTCCTACGGGCTGTGGGGCGACGAGGTCACCAAGGGGCAGTAGCCGAGGCAGGGGCGGCCCGCATGTCCGCCTCGCCGCCGCTGCTGGAGATGCGCGGCATCTGCAAGTCGTTCCCCGGCGTGCGGGCGCTGGCCGATGTCGACCTGACGCTGCAGCGCGGCGAGGTGCTGGGCATCGTCGGCGAGAACGGCGCGGGCAAGTCGACGCTGATGAAGGTGCTCGCCGGCGCCTTCCGCGCCGACTCCGGCAGCGTCCGGTTGGAGGGTGCGGACTTCACGCCGCGACGCCCGCGCGATGCGCTCGATGCCGGCATCGTGGTGATCCACCAGGAGCTCAGCCTGGTGCCGGACCAGACGGTCGCGGAGAACATCTTCCTCGGCCACCTGCCGCGCAACCCGCTCGGGCTGGTGCGCCGCGGCCTGCTGCACCAGCGCAGCCGGGCGCTGCTGGCGCGGGTCGGGCTGAGCCTGCCGCCGCAGACCGGCGTGCGTCACCTCGGCATCGCCCAGCAGCAGCTGGTCGAGATCGCCCGCGCGCTGTCGCGCGAGGCGCGTGTGATCGTGATGGACGAGCCGACCGCCACCCTGACCATCGCCGAGCAACGCCTCCTCTGCGGCACGGTCGCGGCACTCAGGCAGGCCGGCATCGGCATCGTCTTCATCAGCCATCACCTCGAGGAGATCTTCGAAATCTGCGACCGGGTCACGGTGATGCGCGACGGGCGGACGGTGGAGACGCGCCCGGTCGCGCAGTGGGACGAGGCCGGCCTGATCCAGGCGATGGTCAACCGGCCGATCACCGCCCTGTTCCCGCCGCGCCAGGCCACGATCGGCGCCGCCCTGCTGCAGGTGGAGGAGCTGTCGTCCGGTCCGCCCGCCTCGTCCTCGTCGGCCAGCTTCGCCGGGGTCTCGCTGTCGGTGCGGGCGGGCGAGGTGGTCGGGCTCGGCGGGTTGATGGGCGCGGGCCGCACCGAGGTGCTCAAGGCGATCTACGGCGCGCTGCCGGGTGCCGTCGGCACCATACGCATCGACGGCGCGCGCGTGCGCATCGGCTCGCCGCGCGACGCCATCGCGGCGGGCGTCGCCTTCGTCCCCGAGGACCGCAAGGCCGAGGGCCTGGTGCTGGGGTTCTCCGTGCGCAGCAACGTGGCGCTGTCGACGCTGCACCGGCTGGCCTGGCTGCGCCTGTTCACCGCGTCCGGCCGCACCGATGCGCTCGCGCGCCGCGCCGTCGACGAGCTGCGCATACGCACCCCCGGCATCGAGCAGCCGGTCGGCAGCCTGTCGGGCGGCAACCAGCAGAAGGTGGTGCTGGCCCGCGCCCTGACCACGACGCCGCGCGTGTTCCTGCTCGACGAGCCGACGCGGGGCATCGATGTCGGCGCCAAGGTCGAGGTCTACCGGCTGATCGGCGATCTGGCGGCGCAGGGTGGTGCCGTGCTGGTGGTGTCGTCGGACATGCTTGAGCTGCTCGGGCTGTGCGACCGCATCCTGGTGATGCGCGGCGGCAGGCTGGCGGGCGAGCTCGATCGCGACGGGTTCAGCCAGGAGCGGATCATGGCGCTCGCGGCGCTGGGCTGATCCGAGAGCAAGGGCATCCGATGACCTCACCTTCCCCCTCCTCTCCGCGACGCCTCGGCATCGGCGGCGTTGGCCGCGCCCTGAACGAGCTGACCATCATCGTCGGCTTCGTGGCGATCTCGCTCTACCTCGCCGCCACCACGCCGGCCTTCCTCACCACCGCCAACATCCTGTCGATCCTGCTCGCGAGCTCGCTGATCGGCATCGTCGCGGTCGGCGAGACCTTCGTGATCGTCACCAGCGGCATCGACCTCTCGGTCGGCTCGGTGGTCGCGTTCACCGGCGTGATCACCGGGCTCGCGATCCACGCCCACCTGCCGGTGCCGCTGGCGGTGCTGCTCGGGATCGGGCTCGGCGCCGGTTGCGGTGCGTTCAACGCGTTCGCGATCACGGTGCTGGCGATGAGCCCGTTCATCGTCACCCTGGCGGTGCTGGCGATGGCGCGCGGCCTCGCCTTCATCGTCACCAACGGCAACACGATCTTCGACTTCCCCGACAGCTTCGACAATATCGGCGGCGGCAACCTGGGGCCGCTGCCGATCGCCGCCCTGATCGCGGCGTGCGTGTTCCTGCTCGCCTGGGTGGTGCTGTCGCGCACCGTGCTGGGGGCGGAGATCTACGCCGTCGGCGGCAACCGCGAGGCGGCGCGGCTCGCCGGCATCCCGGTCGCGCGCACGCTGGCGCTGGTCTACGTGGTCAGCGGCGCGCTGGCCGGGCTCGGCGGGGTGGTGCTGGCCGGACGGCTGGACAGCGCGCAGCCGATCGCCGCCGCCGGGCTGGAGCTGAACGCGATCGCCGCGGTGGTGATCGGCGGCGCCTCGCTGTTCGGCGGCAAGGGCAGCATGCTGGGCACGCTGCTCGGCGTGCTGATCATCGGGCTGATCAACAACGGCCTCACCCTGAAGAACGTGCAGCCGTTCTGGGTCCAGTTCATCCAGGGCGCGGTGATCTTCGGCGCGGTGCTGATCGACAGCCTCAACCAGAAGCGGCGCGGGCGAAGCTGATCGCGGATCACCCCTTGCGCCGCCGTGCGCCATGTCGCCTAGTTCCGATGATGCACGACACCCTGCTCGACGATCCCCTGCTCAACGATCCCGGCGCCATCATCGCCGAGGCGAGCCGGCGCATCGAGGCCGGCCTGATCGAGATCCGGCGCGACCTGCACGCCCATCCGGAGCTCGCCTTCGAGGAGGTCCGCACCGCCGGGATCGTGGCGCGCGAGCTCGCCTCGCTCGGCATCCCGATCCGCACCGGGGTCGGGCGGACCGGGGTGGTCGGCACCATCGAGGGCGGCTGTCCCGGTGCGACGCTGGCGATCCGCGCCGACATGGACGCGCTGCCGATCCGCGAGCAGACCGGCCTCGAATTCGCCAGCCAGGTCGACGGGCGGATGCACGCCTGCGGCCACGACATCCACACCACCACCCTGCTCGGCGTGGCCTCGGTGCTCAAGCAGATGGCGCCGCAGCTCGCCGGCACGGTCAGGCTGCTGTTCCAGCCGGCCGAGGAGGTGCTCGGCGGTGCGGCGGCGATGATCGAGGACGGCGCGCTCGAGGGCGTCGACATGGCGCTCGGCTTCCACAACATGCCGAACATCCCGGCGGGCAGCTTCGGCTTCGTGCGCGGCGCCTGCCTGGCGGCGTCCGACCTGTTCGACGTCACGCTGCACGGCGCCTCTGGCCATGCCGCGCATCCGAACGACGCGGTCGACCCGATCCTGGCCGCCGCCAGCCTGGTGACGCAGCTGCAGACGGTGGTCTCGCGCGAGAGCAACCCGTTCCACCCGGTGGTGGTGACGGTGGGCGCGATCCATGCCGGCACGGCGCACAACATCATCCCCGACAGCTGCCTGCTGCGCGGCACGGTGCGCACGCTGCATCCCGAGGCGCGCAGCCTGGCTGAGGCCGCGATCCGCCGGCTCTGCGCCGGGGTGGAGCTCGGCATGCGGGTGCGCTGCGAGGTCGCGTATCGTCACGGCGTGCCGGCGCTGGTGAACGACGACCGGGTGCTGGAGCCGGTGATGGAGGCGGTGCGCCAACAGCTCGGCGAGGCCGCGGTGTCCGAAGCCGTGCCCTCGCTCGGCGGCGAGGATTTCGCGCTGATCGCCGAGCGCGTGCCCGGCTTCCAGCTGCTGATCGGTTCCGCCCAGCCCGGCCGCCAGGACAAGCTGCACAGCTCCGTCTACCAGCCGGACGAGGCCTGCATCGCCGCCGGCGTGCAGGCGCTATCGCGCGCCGCGTTCGAGCTGCTGGCGCGGTGAACCGGGACCCGGGCCCGCATCCAACCCCCTTCGAGGTAAGCATGGCGCACACCGCCCACTGCACCCTGAGCGTCAACGGACGGCAGCATGCGCTGGCGCTCGACACCCGCACCACCCTGCTCGACGCGCTGCGCGACCATCTCGGCCTGACCGGGACCAAGGTTGGCTGCAACCACGGCACCTGCGGCGCCTGCACGGTGCATATCGACGGCCGGCGGCAGCTCGCGTGCCTCACCCTGGCGCTGGCGGCGGCGGGGCGGCAGGTCGCCACCATCGAGAGCCTGGAAGCCGCGGACGGCACCCTGCACCCGATGCAGGCGGCGTTCATCGCGCACGACGCGCTGCAGTGCGGCTACTGCACGCCCGGCCAGATCATGTCCGCCATCGCCTGCGTGCAGGAGGGTCATACCCGCACCGACGACGAGATCCGCGAGTACATGAGCGGCAATCTGTGCCGCTGCGGCGCCTATCCGGGCATCGTCGCCGCGGTGCGCGAGGTCGCGGGCCCGGTGCGCTGAGATGCAGCCCTTCACCTACGTCCGCGCCACCTCCCTGGACCAGGCCCTGCACGAGGCCGCTCGTCCCGGTGCGGCACTGCTGGCCGGCGGCACCACCATGGTGGACCTGATGCGCGGCGACCTTGCCGGTCCGTCCAGCCTGGTCGATATCGGCCACCTGACCGAACTGGCGGGGTTCGACACCGCGGGTCCGGTGCTGCGCTTCGGCGCGCTGGCGCGAATGGCGGACGTCGCCGAGGACCCGGTGCTGCTGCGCGATTACCCGGCACTCGCCGAGAGCCTGCAGCTGGCCGCCTCGCCACAGCTGCGCCACGCCGCCACGCTGGGCGGCAACCTGCTGCAGCGCACCCGCTGCCCGTACTTCCGCGACGGCGTCTCCGCCTGCAACAAGCGCTCGCCCGGAGCCGGCTGCGACGCGCTCGACGGCGAGACGCGCGAGATGGCGCTGTTCGGCACCTCCGACGCCTGCGTCGCCAACTATCCCGGCGACTGGGGCACCGCACTCGCCGCCTTCGACAGCGCCGTCGAGGTGCGCTCCGCGCACGCGTCGCGCACCATCCCGTTCGCCAGCCTGCACCGCGAGTACGGCGACCGTCCGGAGCAGGAGACCACGCTGGCGCCGGGCGAGATCATCACCGCGATCACCGTGCGGGCGACGCCGGCGGGGCGGCGCTCGACTTACCTGAAGGTGCGGGACCGGCAGAGCTACGCCTACGCGGTGGTCTCCGCCGCCGTGGCGCTCGAGATGGACGGCGAGACGGTGCGCACCGCCCGGGTCGCGCTCGGCGGCGTCGCCAGCCGGCCCTGGCGCGCGCCCGCGGCGGAAGCCGTGCTGACCGGACGGACGCTGACCGAGGCCGTCGCGCTGCAGGCGGGAGAGGCCGGCTTCGTCGGCGCCCGGACGCTGCCGCACAACGCGTTCAAGACCGAGCTCGGCCGGCGCGTGGTCGCGCAGGCGGCCCTGGTCGCCGCTGGGAGGAGCTGAGGATGGACGGCGGCATCGGAGTTCCGGTCACGCGTCGAGATGCCCGCATCAAGGTGACCGGCGGCGCGCGCTATGCCGCCGACGTCGGCTACCCGGACGTCGCCTACGCGGCGCTGACCCTGAGCCGGGTCGCCCGCGGCAGGATCACTCGCATCGACAGCGAGGCCGCCGAGGCCGTGCCCGGGGTGCGGCTGGTGCTGACGCACCGCGGCCTGAACGAGGATCTGGGCAAGGAGAATGCGGCCATGAAGGGCGGCCACATGCAGTCCTCCTTCATGCCGCTCTCGTCGGATGTCGTGCACTACGCCGGCCAGATCGTCGGCCTGGTGGTCGCCGACAGCACCGAGGCGGCCGAGGCGGCGGCGCGCCTGCTGCAGGTCGAGTACCGGGTCGACCACGCCTCGATCGCGATCGACGACCCGGACCGCGAGGCCAAGCCGCTGGACGACAAGGCGGTCGACATCGGCGACGCCGAGGCCGCCTTCGCCCGCGCCCCGGTGAAGATCGACGCCACCTACCTCACCCCGCCGCAGCACCACAACCCGATCGAGCTCTACGCCACCACCGCTGCCTGGCACGAGAACCGGCTGACCGTGCACGTGCCCAGCCAGTGGGTGATCGGCACCCGGGCAGGGCTCGCGCGCATCTTCCGCATCCCCCCCGAGGACGTGACGGTCATCAGCCCCTATGTCGGCGGCGGCTTCGGCAGCAAGGCGACCATCCTGCCGCACACGGTGCTGGTGGCGCTGGCGGCACGGCGGCTGGGACGGCCGGTGAAGCTGGTGGTGCCGCGCGAGGCGATGTTCAGCGTCGGCTCGTTCCGCCCGGCCACGCGCAACCGGGTGGCGCTGGCCGCGGAGCGGGACGGCACGCTGGTGGCGATGATCCACGAGCAGACCGGGCAGAGTGCTGCGGTCGACCACGTGGCCTTCCCCGGCACCGAGGTGACGGCGCGGATGTACGACATCGCCAACATACGCACCCGCGAGGCCACCGTCGCCACCGACGTCAACACCCCCGGCTTCCAGCGCGCGCCCGCCGAGGCGCCGGCGTTCTTCGCCTTCGAGTCCGCGGTCGACGAGCTGGCGGTGGCGCTCGCGATGGACCCGGTGGAGCTGCGCCTGCGCAACGAGCCGGCCCGCGATCCGGTCAAGGGCGTACCCTGGAGCAGCCGCTCGCTGGTGCCGTGCTTCCGGCGCGGCGCCGCGCTGTTCGGCTGGAGCCGGCGCAACCCTGCCGTCGGCTCGATGACCGACACGGACGGAGCGCTGCTCGGCTGGGGCTGCGCCACCGCCACCTATCCCTCGGCGATGACCCCGGCGGCGGCGAGCGTGCGCCTGTCGGCGAACGGAACGCTGCACGTCGCGACCGCGGCGCACGACCTGGGCACCGGCGCCTACACCGTGCTGGGCCAGGTCGCGGCCGAGGTGCTGGGCGTCGCGGACGAGCAGG
>CAXTOC010000055.1:0-12492 GCA_964245725.1 uncultured Acetobacteraceae bacterium
CGGCGGCGTCGTGCTGCACGTCGCGGCCAGGGGTGCGCGCATCGACGACGCGGGCCTGTCGATCGACGGGCCGACCGCGATCACCGCCGCCCTGTCGCCGGGCCAGCACGGCCGCGACCTGCGGCTCGACGCGCAGGATGCCGGCCTGCTGCTGCGCGCGTTCGGCATCGGCCGCATCCAGGGTGGCACCCTGACCATGCGCGGACGGATGGAGGACACGCCGACGGGACCTGTGGTGAGCGGATCGGCCAGGGTAGGGCGGTTCGAGGTGCACGACGTCCCGTTCGCCGCCCGGCTGGCGCGCAACCTCTCGATCTACGGCTTGCTGAGCGGTGCGGCGGGACGGCAGCTCGCGGTCACCCGCTTCGAGGTGCCCTTCACCTTGCGCGGCGGCACGGTGCGGCTCGCCGATGCGCACGCCTCGAACAATGCGCTGGGCGCCACCCTGCGCGGCTCGATCGACCTGCGGCGGAGCACGCTGGACCTGCGCGGCACCATCGTGCCGTCCTACCTGTTCAACGCCCTGCCGGGAAAGCTGCCCGGCGTCGGCCGCGTGTTCAGTCCCGAGACCGGCGGCGGGCTGCTCGCCGCCACCGTGGCCATCTCCGGCCCGTTCGACCAGCCTGCGATCCGGGTCAACCCGCTCGCCCTGCTGGCACCCGGCATCCTGCGCCGGCTGCTGTTCAATTGAGGAGGCCGCTGCGGGCCTGCTCCCCTAAGCTCGGCGCGATCGAACTCGCCCGACCGAGCGCGGACCCGCACGGGGCCGTGCAACACTGGAGACGCTTCTGTGATACGCCGCCACCGGACCTTTAGGCTCTCCGAAGGCCTGCCCCATCCGCTGGGTGCGACCTGGGACGGGCTCGGGGTCAACTTCGCCCTGTTCTCGGCCAACGCCACCAAGGTCGAGCTGTGCCTGTTCGATCCTTCGGGAGGCACCGAGCTCGACCGCATCGAGCTGCCCGAGTACACCGACGAGGTCTGGCACGGCTACCTGCCCGATGCCCGCCCCGGCACCATCTACGGCTACCGGGTGCACGGCCCGCACGCGCCCGAGGCCGGCCACCGGTTCAACCCCAACAAGCTGCTGCTCGACCCGTACGCGCGGGCGCATGTCGGCCAGGTGCACGTGGCCCCGGAGATCTTCAGCTACGAGATCGGCCATGCCGACGGCGACCTCTCGTTCGACGCCCGCGACAGCGCCCGCTTCATGCCGAAATGCCGGGTCATCGATCCGGCCTTCACCTGGGGCCGCGACCACCGGCCGCGTGTGCCGTGGGAGCGCACGGTGTTCTACGAGACGCACGCGCGCGGCTACACCATACGCCATCCCGCACTGCCGTTCGGGCTCGGCGGCACCTTCGCCGGACTCGCCACCGACGAGATCGTGGGCCACATCAAGGAGCTCGGCGTCACCTCGGTGGAGCTGCTGCCGATCCACTTCTTCGTCGACGAGCACCACCTCGCCCGCCACAACCTGACCGACTACTGGGGCTACAACTCGCTCGGCTTCTTCGCCCCCGACGAGCGCTACGCCACCGGCAACGGCAGCACCGTGTCCGAGTTCAAGGCCATGGTCGCCCGGCTGCACGACGCCGGCATCGAGGTGATCCTCGACGTGGTCTACAACCACACCGCCGAGGGCAACGAGCTCGGCTCGACGCTGTCCTTCAAGGGCATCGACAACGCCTCCTACTACCGGCTGATCCCCGGGCAGGAGCGCTACTACATCAACGACACCGGCACCGGGAACACGCTCAACCTGAGCCATCCGCGTGTGCTGCAGATGGTCACCGACAGCCTGCGCTACTGGGTGAGCGAGATGCACGTCGACGGCTTCCGCTTCGACCTCGCCACCATCCTGGGCCGCGAGAGCTACGGCTTCGACGAGGGCGGCGGCTTCCTCGACAGCTGCCGCCAGGACCCGATCCTGTCCGACGTCAAGCTGATCGCCGAGCCCTGGGATCTCGGGCCGGGCGGCTATCAGGTCGGCGGCTTCCCGCCCGGCTGGGCGGAGTGGAACGACCGCTACCGCGACACCGTGCGGGCGTTCTGGAAGAGCGAGTCCTCGCCGGCCGAGCTGGCGCGTCGGCTCTGCGCCTCGGCCGACAAGTTCAACCGTCGCGGCCGGCGGCCGTGGTCGAGCGTGAACTTCGTCACCGCGCACGACGGCTTCACCCTGCACGACCTGGTCTCGTACAACGACAAGCACAACGAGGCGAACGGCGAGGGCAACCGCGACGGCACCAGCAACAACGGCTCCTGGAACTGCGGCCTCGAGGGCGAGACCGACGATCCGGCGGTGCTCGAGCTGCGCGGGCGGCAGATGCGCAACATGATGGCGACCCTGCTGATGAGCCAGGGCACGCCGATGATCCTGGCCGGCGACGAGTTCGCCCGCACCCAGGGCGGCAACAACAACGCCTACTGCCAGGACAACGAGATCTCCTGGATGGACTGGGGCCGCGCGGCTCGGCAACAGACCATGTTCGCGTTCACCAAGCGGCTGATCCAGCTGCGCCAGGAATACCCGATCCTGCGCCGGCAGCGCTTCATGACCGGCGACTGGGACGAGGAGCTGGAGGTGCGCGACGTCACCTGGATCAACCGCGCCGGCGAGCAGATGCGCGACCAGGACTGGCGCGACACCTCGGTGCACTGCTTCGCGATGCTGATGGACGGCCGCGCCAAGGTCAGCGGCATACGCCGCCCGGGCACCGACGCGACGCTGCTGATGATCCTGAACGGCTATCACGAGGCGCTCGACTTCACCATGCCGCCCTG
The DNA here is from genome assembly GCA_964245725.1 of uncultured Acetobacteraceae bacterium. Classification (GTDB taxonomy): domain Bacteria; phylum Pseudomonadota; class Alphaproteobacteria; order Acetobacterales; family Acetobacteraceae; genus Lichenicoccus. Next base: position 2,785 of record CAXTOC010000055.1, read on the forward strand.
CAGCGGCGGCATGCACTGGCAGCTGCTGCTCGACACCCACCGACCGGCGATGACCTCCGGCCGCGCCTACGGCATCGGCAATTGCTGCGAGGTGACCGACCGCTCGCTGATGCTGTTCCGGCTGGTGAGCTGAAGGGCCGGCCGGATCAAGCGGCCTCGAACTTCAGCGAAGCCATGTCGATGACGTAGCGGAAGCGCGCCTCGCCGCGCTGCACCTTCTTGTAGGCGTCGTTGACGTCCTGGATCGCGATCAGCTGGATGTCGGGGCCGATCCGGTGCTCGGCGCAGAAATCGAGCACCTGCTGGGTCTCGGCGATGCTGCCGATCAGCGAGCCGGCGACGCTCTTGCGGTGCAGCACGCGCTCCTGGTGGTTCTCCGGCGCCAGCGGCTCCAGCGCGCCGACGATCGCCAGCGTGCGGTTTCGCTTCAGCAGCGAGACGAACGGGTTGACGTCGTGCTTCTGGGGGATCGTGCTCAGCATGAAGTCGAAGCTGTTGTTCAGCGCCCCGAGCGCCTGCTTGTCGCTTGCCAGCACGCCGCATACGCCGAGCCGTTCCGCCTCGGCCAGCTTCTCGGCGGTGCGGGTGAAGATCGTGACCTCCGCCCCCATCGCGCGCGCCAGCTTGGCGGCCATGTCGCCCAGGCCCCCGAAGCCGACGATGCCGACCGCATCGCCCGCCTTTACGCCCCAGTGGCGCAGCGGCGACCAGGTGGTGACGCCCGCGCACAGGATCGGGGCCGCGACCTCCGGCCGCAGCGCCGGCGGAATCCGCAGCACGAAATCCTCCGCCGCCACCAGAAGGTTCGAGTAGCCGCCGAAGCTGTTGTCGCGCCCGTAGCTGTTCACGCCGCCGGGCGCCATCTTCGCCGCCACCATCGGGCCGTTATAGGTGGCTAGCCAGCTGTTCGGCCCCTCGCAGTAGTTCTCCTCGCCGACCTGGCAGGGCTCGCAGTGCCGGCAGCTGTCGATCATGCAGCCGACTCCCACCATGTCGCCCACCTGGTGCCGCGTGACCGCGCTGCCGATGCGCGAGACCCGGCCGACGACCTCGTGGCCGGGCATGCAGGGATAGACGGTGTTCGACCACTCGTTCTTCACCTGGTGGATGTCGGAGTGGCAGATGCCGCAGTACAGCACCTCGATCTCGACCTCGTTCTGCTTCGGGTCGTCACGCTCGAACGCCATCGGCTTGAGCGAGCTGAAGGAGTGCTGGGCAGCGTAGCCGATGGCATGGGTCATGATCGTCTCCGATTCGTCGTCGGGTGGGTCAAGTCTCAGGGATCACGCGGCGCACCGCGTCCTGTCGCAGCCGCCCGAACAGCGTCCGCACCTGCGGGAACGCACGGATCTGCGGCATGTACTGCCGCTCGAGCAGGGCCGAGCGGTGCGCGTCGATGTCGTGACCCTGCGCCATGCGCTCCGCCTCCGACAGGAGCACCGGCATCGCCTGGTCGCCTCCCTTGCCGATCCGGCCGCGGATCCCCTTGACCGCGATGCGGTGGCCGAACGCGAACGCCTGCCGCCACGCCTCGGCCTGCAGGTCGAGGGCGTCCACCAGCGTGCCGTCGACGCCGAAGTTTACCGCCCTGATCGTGATCATACTCCCAGTGCACGTCCCCGGGCCAGTTGCGCCGAGAACGGGTTGGCCTCGCGATAGAGCGGGTAGACCGCCTCGACGCGCCGGGCGATCGCGTCCAGGTCGAGGAATGCCGCACCCCCGGCGCGCGCCGCATCCTCGGGACGCAGCAGCACCGGCGCGAAGCCGGGACGCGCCTGGTCCGCGACCAGGGCGTCGTCGCGGGCGCGCAGCCGCGCCACGCCGCGCCAGCCGATCCTGCCGTAGCTCATGGTCTCGCTCTCCAGCCCCGGGACCACGAGCTTGACCGCGCGCACCGCGGAGGCGGGCGGCGAGCAGTCCACCCACAGGATCTCGTGACCGGCCTCCGCGAGCCGCCGCGCCAGCCAGTCGAGCCGCGCCGCGCTCGGCTCCATAGCGCTCGCTTCGGCGTCGGGCAGCGAGGAGAACGCGGTCTGCGAGTGGTGCGCGAACACGTCGGCGAGCCGGCGGCGCAGCTCGGCGGCGTCCTGGCCGATCCAGTCCGCCATCGTCTGCAGCGCACGGGCTTCCTCGCCGCCCTGCTCGGCCACCGCCATCTGGCGCGCGAACGAGGCTTCCGGCAGCACCCGTCGCAGGGTCTCGACCGGCCCGTGCGTCGCCACCTTGCGCGACCGCGAGCCGATGAACTCCAGCACCGCCTTGCGCAGGCCGCGGATGCGGTCCGGATGCGCGGCCTCGCCGCAGGCGGTGATCTGGATCGGCTGCGACACCGGACCGCGATCGTCGCCGACCACGTAGAGGTTGGCGATGCCGAAGTCGGTGGCGGCGAGCTTGACGGTGACGTCGATGCCGGCGCGGCGAAGCTGCTGGAGCAGGCCGGTGACGTCGTCCGGCAGCGGCGCGTCGAGCCGCACCACCCGCCCGGCGTCGAAGGCGCGGTAGGTGAGCACGTTGCCGTCGCGCTGCAGCAGCTCCATCAGCCCGTGCGCCAGCGCGTGCCCGAGGTCGAGCCCGGCGCCGAGCCCGTTGGTGATCGGCGTGATCAGCGCGTCGCGACCGCGCAGCTGGTAGGGGGCGATCGCCAGCCACTCGAGCGGCACCAGCACCGCCTCGTCCGACGGGTAGCGCCGCATCGGCAGCCAAGCCCGGCTCGCGTCCGGGTCGTATGGCGATCCCGCCGGCAGGCACAGCGTCAGCGGGTCGGCGACGCCGCGCGCCCCGAGGCGCGCGCGCAGGGTCGCGTAGCTGGCCTGCACCGGCTGCTGGCGCATCACCCAGCCGCCGACATGCACCTCCTCGCACAGCTCGCCGAGCGCGCCGGTGGCGGCTTCCGCCTCGCTCATGCCGTAGCCGTGGCCGATGATGGCCGGGCGGTCGGCCGACAGCAGGTTGGCCTGCATCACCGGGATGCCCAGGCGGTCCAGCCCGTCGATTCGGAACAGCGTGGTCTCGGCGTCGCGCGGCATGCTGGCGCGGAAGCTCTCGGCGATCGCGGCGTGGTCGGCGTTCATGCGAGCAGGCTCCGGGTGCCGACCGCGTCGCGCGCGCCGTGGATCCATTCCAGCCGCTCCGCCCGTGCCAGGCGCTGCAGTCCCTCGCGTAAGCCGGTGCGGCAGCGCAGGCCGAGGCTCTCGGCCATCAGCGTCGGATCCCCGCGCGAATGCGCGATGTCGCCGACCTTGACGGGTCCGGCGCGCAGCCTCGGGCAGAGGCCGGCCTCCTCGCAGAGCAGCAGTGCGAGGTCACGCACCGAGATCGCGCTGCCGGTGCAGATGTTGAGCGCCGGCGGCAGCTCCGGCAGCCGCGCCATGCCGGCGAGCATCGCCGCGACGACGTCGGCGACGTAGACGAAGTCGCGCGTCTGCCGGCCGTCGCCGTTCAGCACCAGGCTCTCGCCAAGCGCCAGCCTGCGTCGGAACAGCGAGATCACGCCGGAATAGGGCGACGCGCCGTCCTGGCGCGGGCCGTAGACGTTGAAGAAGCGCAAGCCCAGCGTCGGCGTGCCGAACAGGCGACGCGCGATCCGCGCATGCAGCTCGCTGCCGAGCTTGTCGCAGCCATAGGCCGAGCGCGGGTCGGTGCGGTCGCTCTCTGTCAGCGGCATGCGCGACGCCTCGCCGTACACTGCCGCCGAGGAGGCGTACACCACCGGCAGCCGGCCGACGCGGCGTGCCGCCTCCAGCACCGTGACGGTTCCGGTCTGGTTGACGCCGTGGGTGCCGACCCAGTCCTCGGTGCAGCGCGCGACCGAGGCGACCGCGGCCAGGTGGAACACCCCGTCGACATCCTGCACCGCGCGCTGCACCAGCGCCCGGTCGGTGACGCTGCCGCGGGTGAACGACGCCGCGTCGGCCAGCTGGCCGAGCCGGCCCGACGAGAGGTCGTCGAGCACGCGCACGGCGTCGCCGCGGGCGAGCAGCGAATCGACGAGATGCGAGCCGATGAAGCCGGCACCTCCGGTCACGAGCCAGGTCTTCATCGGGACATCTTCATGCGAGCAGGGAAAGCAGCGATCGAGGATCGGCGGCGCGCAGGCGCTCGGCATGGCCGCGCCCCGCAGCCTCGCGCGCGGCGAGCGTGTCGATGGCGCGACGCGCCCGGGTCGCATCGCCGAACTGGTAGACGAGCTGCGAGCGGTAGCAGGCGACCGCGTCCTGCTTGCGCGCGCGCGCCGCATCGTCGATCGGCACCACCACCTCGTGCGGGGCGCGCGCCGCCACCCGCCCATCCGGTGCGGCCTCGGGGTCGCGTATCACGTAGGGCGTGTCGCGGTAGAAGCCGAGCACCGGCGGCGCCTCGGGCTCCTCGCGAGGCGGGTCCAGCAGCGCCTCGATCAGCCGCAGATGGTCGACGTGGCGTCCGCAGCCCTGCGGTGCCAGCACCAGCGTCGGGCGCTGCTGCGCCAGCAGGCCGGCCAGCAGGGGTGCCAGCTGGCGCGCCACGTCGTCCTCCCGATGCGGCGGCGCGAACAGCGCCGCCGCCGAGGCGTAGCCGCGGTTCGGCGCCTCCGGCAGGTCGAGCAGGCGCTGCCCGGCGCCGAGCGAGGCGCAGGCGGCGCGGTCCTCCTCGCGTCGCAGCGCCATGTAGTCCACGTCGTCGGCAAGGCCCTTGTCGCGCTGGCAGGCCAGCGCGAAGCCCGACGCGGGATGCACCGACCGGGTGAAAGCGGTGGCGAGCAGCACCCGCCAGCCCGCCCGCGCGAGAGTGGCCGCGATGCCGCCGCAGGAGAACGCGACGTCGTCGAGATGCGGCGACAGCAGCAGCGCCGTCCGGCCGCGGGGCTCGTCCTCGCGCATGCTCACAGCAGGTGCGGCGCGCTGCGGAACCGGCAGGGGTCGCGCGGCAGCGCGGTCTCGAAGCCGGTGTCGGGAAGCGTGCGCCGCGTGGTCGCGTAGACCTGCATGATCTGGCGGCCCACCGCGGGCCAGGAATAGACATGGCGGCACTCCTCGAGTGCCGCGTCGGCGAGGCGGCGGCGCAGCGCCGGGTCGGTGATCAGCCGGCGCAGCCCGTCGACCAGTGCCGCGATGTCGCCCGGCTCGGTGAGCAGCCCGTTCTCGCCGTCGCGCAGGCAGTCGACCACGCCGACGACGCGGCAGGAGATGGTCGCCAGCCCTGTCGCCATCGCCTCCAGGATGGTGTTGGAGAAGCCCTCCGCGTAGGTCGGCGAGACGAAGACGTCCGCACCCGCGTAGGCCTCCGGCGCGTGCTCGTAATCGACGTAGCCGCGCAGCGTGGTGCGCGACGCGAGCCCGGTCTGCGCGAGCCGGCGTGCGGCTTCGTCGAGGTCGGGGCCGATGCCGGACAGCACCAGCCGGAACGCCACACCCTCGTCGCGCAGCAGCCGCAGCGCCTCGATCATGTCGAGCACGCCTTTGCGGCGGTCGACGCGGCCGTGATACAGCAGCACCGGCGGTTCGGCGGGATCGCGCGGCGTCGTGTCCGGCGCGAAACGCGCGGTGTCGACGGCGCCGGGGACGATGGTGAAGCGCGACGGCGCGGTGCCCAGCCGTGCGCTGACCTCGTCCGCGAACGAGCGGCAGCCGATCAGCACCGCGCCCGCGTGATCGAGCGTGCGCGTCATCGCCAGCCGGTGCGTCTCGCAGCACGAGCCGACCCAGTGCCCGTCGCCGCCCTGGATCGACACCACGCTCGGCAAGCCCAGCGCGCGTGCGGCGAGCAGCGTCGCCCAGCCGGTCGGGTAGCCGTACTGCGCGTGCAGCAGCTCGAACGGCCGACGCGCGTGCTCGGCCGCGATCGTCGCCACCATCTCCTCGATGTCGCGCTCGAAGTCGCCGTCCCGGGCCTCGCCCTTCTGCTCCAGCCCGATCACCCGCACGCCCGGAACCGGCGGCGGCGGCCCGCCGCCGTACACGCCGCGGCCGAACGCGTCGTCGCGATACTGGCTGATCATGGTCACGTCGTGCCCGGCCTCGACCAGCGCGTGCAGCAGGTTGAGCGCGTACACGCTCATCCCCGAGATCGCCGGGAAGAAGCGACGGCTGACGAAGCAGACCCGCAACCCCCGGCTCCCTACGCCTGGGCGCCCGCCTGGGCGCTCTCGATCGCGCGCAGCGCCTCGCGCGCCTGCGGGATCATCTCGACCGCGCGATGGCTGTCGCTGGACAGCTCGACGCACACCAGCCGTTCGAAGCCGACCTGCCGGAGTGCGGCCAGGATCGCCGGCAGGTTCATGTCACCCTCGCCGAACGGCAGGTGCTTGTGCACGCCGCGCTGCATGTCCTCGATGTGCACGGTGCCGAGCCGGTGCGCCTGCGCGATCACCGCGTCCTCGGGTTCGACGTCCTGGCTCACCATGCAGTGGCCGAGATCGAGCGCCAGCCGCAGCGTCGGGAAGTCGACGGCCAGACTGTCGAACAGGGTGACGGTGCCGACGATCATCTCGGGCTCGGGCTCGAACGCGGCCACCACGCCGAGCCGTTCGGCCCGGCGCAGCACCTCGGCGATGCCGGAATAGAGCCAGTCGCGGACCTGCGCTGCATCGAGCCCCGGCGCCGGCCGGCCGGCCCAGAAGGTGACGATCTCGGCACCGGTCTCGGCGCCGACCTCGAAGGCGCGGGTCAGGAACTCGATGCGACGCGCACGACCCTCGGGCTCCGCCGAGACCAGGGTGGGCTCGTGCTTGCGACGCGGATCGAGCAGGAAGCGCGCACCGGTCTCGATCACCGAGCCGAGCCTGCGTGCCGCCAGCAGGGCCGCGACCCGCTTCAGCTCGCCCGCGTGGTCGACCGCGAACGGGTTGAGGTGGGCGTGGTCGAGGGTGATCGAGACCCCGTCATAGCCGGCGTCCGCGATCATCGCGATCACGTCCTCCAGCCCGTGATGGGCGCAGCCGTTGGTGTTGTAGGCGTAACGAAGATTCATGGGGACATCCCTTGGCTCGCGCCGGTTGCGGTGACCAGTGCCGGGATCGCGACCGGTCGCGTCGAGGCGGGTCCGTCGATCATCCTGTCGAGCAGCTCGAGCACCGCCCGCTTCGGCACGCCGGTCGCGTACTCGAACGGCGTGAACACGCTGTCGAACTCCAGCGCCTCGAACACGCCGCGGTAGCGGCGCGCCTCGTCGGGAGAGAGCGGGATCTGCTTGTGGTAGGCCTTGTGGCAGGACAGCCCGACCGCGCGGCCAGACGCATCGAGCTCCAGCTTCAGCGCGTCGCCGACGAACACGGCGCCGCGCGCGGCGTCGTGCAGCACCGCGTGCCCCTCGTAATGGCCGCCCGTGTGGTGCAGCACCAGGCCGGGGCGGATCTCGTGCCGCTCGTCCCACGGGTGCGTCACCCGGAACGCCTTGGTCCATTGCAGGTCCTCGCGCTGGATCAGCAGCTCGGGCGCGAAGCGCTGCTGCAGCTGCCACAGCGCGCCGTAGCCGTGCGGATGCGAGGCGGCGAGCACGCGTATGCCGCCGAGGTCCGCGATCGCCTCCAGGCTGGCCGGGTCGTAGAACGGTGCGGCCTCGAAGGCGACGTTGCCGTCAGGCTGCAGCAGCAGCCAGCCATGGCTGTCAAGGCCGAAGCGCGGCGTGCTCCAGAACTCCCAGATGCCGGGGATCACCTCGCGACGGTGATGCGTGAGCGCCGGGGCCAGCTCGGCCGGGGTGCGGAAGTTCCAGCCCTCCTCCGGCAGGTCGTTGCGCACGTCCGAGCAGATCGGGCAGTGCGGCGGCACCGCGAAATAGAACTGCCAGTGGCCGCAATTGCTGCAGGCGAAGGGCGACAGCGGCATCTCAGGCCTCTTGCGCGACCGCGTCGCGCAGGCTCGCCAGCAGCGTCATCGTCCGCAGGTCCTGCCGGGCGGTGAAGCCGAAGCGCCGGCGATCCAGCAGATGGTCGGCGAAGGCCTCGATCTGGGTGGTGAACGGCGAGCGCTCGATCGCCTCGATGCGCACCTCGCGCGCGGCCGACCCGTCGGTCTGCAGCGTCAGGCTGCCACCCGGCGTCTGTCCCATGGTGTCGATGAGCGTGATCTGGCCGCGGTCGCCCACGATCTCGAGCCGGCGGCGCGGCAGGAACTCGGGGCAGTTATAGGCGACGTGGAGCTGGATCAGCACGCCGCCGGCGCTGCGGGCGACGATCATCGCGCCGTCATCGACGCCCGCCGACGCGCCGTCGCCGCGGGCGTAATCCTGGATCCGGCGCTGGCCGAGTACCCGGGCGGCCTCGATCGGCTCGCCGAGCAGCATCGCGGCGAGGTCGAGCCCGTGCGGCGCCAGGTCGAACAGGGCGCCGCCGCCGGCGCGCGCCGGATCGATGCGCCAGTTGTCTTCGGACCAGTCCGAGCCGACCCAGCAGGCATAGACGAGGCGGAGTGCGGCGATGCGACCGATCGTGCCTTCGGCGATCATGCCGGCGGCGTGGCGGTGTGCAGCGTGGAAGCGCTGGTCGTAGGCGGTGGCATAGAACACCGCGTGCCGCTCGCAGGCCTCGCCCATGGCGCGGGCATCGTCGGCGTCGAGCGCCATCGGCTTCTCGCACAGCACCGCCAGGCCCGCCGCGGCCGCCGCCTCGACCACGGCACGATGGGCGTGGTTGGGCGTCGCCACGTAGACCGCATCGAGGCCGGGGTGGTGCAGGAACTCGTCGAGCCGGCCGGTGCGCGCGGCCGCCCTGTCCTCGGGCGCGATACGGGCGAGCGCCCGCGGATCAGGGTCGTACAGCGCGGCCAGCCCGCCGTTGCGGCTCGACGCGATGGCCGGCGCGCCGTAGTCGCGCGCGACCCAGCCGCAGCCCGCGATGCCCCAGCCTATGCCATCCGCACGCATGTCCGGCGCTACCATCGCGGCGGCAGGTCGAGGTAGATGCGCCGACGGATCAGCGACAGAGCCTCCGGGCTGCCGTCCGCGTCCAGCTCGTCCGGACCCTCCCAGCGCATCGGGTAGGTGCGCAGTGCCGCGTACTCCTGCTCGTAGCGCGCGCTGGGCCAGGCGATGTGCACCGCGGTGCCGTCGCGGCGGTAGAGCGGGTTGAGCCGGATCCTGGCCCGGGCGAGCTCGGTGCCGAGCCGCGGCCGCTCCGGCACCGGCCGGACCGCCCTCGCGGCGTGCCACAGCAGCGAGAGCGCGGGCACCGTGGCCAGCGCCTCCGCCTCCGCCTCGCGTGGCGCCCGGCCCTCGGCGAAGGCGTGGGTGAGCTCGCGGTCGTCGAACAGCTGCGCACCGGGGAACAGGGCGGCGTAGCCGGCGACGCTGAGCGGGTCGCCGGCGGAGTGGTTGTCGACCGCGGCGTTGTGCGCGTGGCCGAGCGCCACCGCGCCGCCCTCGCCCACCGCCCGGCGCATGCGTGCGGCGAGACCCGGCTTGTCGGGCAGGAAGTAGAACGCGTCGTGGCAGAACAGCGCGCCGAACGCCTGGCCGGCGAGCGGCCAGTCGGCGGCGGCGTCGAAGCAGACCAGCCGTGCCTGCGGGCAGACATAGTGCCGCGCGAGCCAGAGCTTGGCGAACACCAGGTCGGCGCCCACCGCCTCGATGCCGCCCAGCGCGCAGGCGCGCAGGAAGTGTCCGGTGCCACAGGCCAGCTCCAGCAACGGCCCGGCGGCGCCGTCGAGCTGGCCGAGCAGGGTCAGTCCGGAGAGGTAGGTCGGGTCGCTCCAGCGATGCGTGTAATAGTCCGCGACCCGGCCGAAGGCGAGCGCC
>CAXTOC010000055.1:12502-12998 GCA_964245725.1 uncultured Acetobacteraceae bacterium
TGACCGACCAGGATCCGTATGCGCCCGATCCGCCTCCGACGTCGGCGGCGGATCGGGCGCATACGGATCCTGGTCGGTCAGCAGCAGCGCGGTGGCGCCGACCAGGTCGTCCGCCTCGATGCGCCGCACCGCGGCGCGCGCCAACTGGATGCGGTCGGCGCGCAGGAACGCGATGCCGTCGATCACCGGCCAGGCCTCGTCGCCGGCCACCAGCAGCGAGCGGCCGCGCGCATGCAGCTTGCGACCCGAGCAGGGGCTCGCCAGCGTCCCGGACGGCCAGGCCGTGCTCATGCCAGCTCCAGCGCCGCGAGCACCCGTGCCTGGAACGGGCGCAGCGGTCCCTCGTGCACCAGCTGCAGGTCGCCGAGCGCCTGCTCGGCGGTGAAGGCGGCGGCGCGGGCGTGGTGATGCGCCTGCAGCACGCGATCGATCACGTCGGCGGCGTGGAAGGCGCGGCCGTCGGCGGTATCGGCGGCCGCGACCGGCAGCAGGGCGT
>CAXTOC010000056.1:0-1991 GCA_964245725.1 uncultured Acetobacteraceae bacterium
TCCGGCCTGCGGTCGAGCAGGCGCAGCAGGGCCGCCTCGGCGTCGCGTCCGGCCACCAGCGGCCCGGCGATGAAGCCGCGCAGGCCGAGCTCCCAGCGCCGCAGGTCGTTGCCGAACAGACCGAGCAGGAGCTGCAGGCCGGCGGCGATCGGCCAGCCCACGGCCAGGTGCCGCAGCAGCAGCGCCGTCAGCAGGCTGGCCGCCCCGACCAGCAGCGCCGCGATCCAGCTTCCCGACAGCAGCAGGCCGATCCAGCCGAGCAGCAGGCAGGGCCAGGACACACCCTCCTTGACCAGCAGCGGCGGCCGTTCCGCGTCCGCCGCCGCGCTGCGGAAGTGGCTGCTGTACAGCCTCACAGCACGCCCTTGGTGGAGGGGATGGCGCCGGCGGCGCGCGGATCGGGCTCGCAGGCCTGGCGCAGCGCACGCGCCACCGCCTTGAAGCAGGCCTCGGCGACGTGGTGGTCGTTGCGCCCGCTCTTCTGGGTGACGTGCAGCGCGAGGCCGGCGTTTGAGGCGAAGCCGCGGAAGAACTCCTCGAACAGCTCGGTGTCCATCTCGCCCACCTTGTCCCGGGTGAAGCGGACCTGCCAGACCAGGAAGGCACGGCCGGAGATGTCGATCGCGGCCTCGACCAGCGCCTCGTCCATCGGCAGCAGCGACTGGCCGTAGCGTCGGATGCCGCGCTTGTCGCCGATCGCGCGCGAGAAGGCCTGGCCGAGGCTGATCCCGACATCCTCGGTGAGGTGATGGAAGTCGACCTGCAGGTCGCCGCTGGCGTCCAGCTCGAGGTCGAACAGGGCGTGCCGGCCGAGTGCGGTCAGCATGTGGTCGAGGAATCCGACCCCGGTGGCGATCCGGGTGCGGCCGCTGCCGTCGAGCGTCAGCGACAGCTCGATCGCGGTCTCGCCGGTGACGCGATGGATGCGCGCGGCGCGGACGGCCGGCTCGGCGGTGCTGGGACTGGTGTCCATGAGGTGCGATTCCTACAGGAAGCGGGCTCCCACAGGAAGCCGGCGCGGGAGGCCAACGGTGCGCGCGACCCGCCGCGGCGCCCCCTCAGCCTTGCCCGCGCCGCGGCAGCGAGCCAGATCAGCACCTGCCGCAGGCTGGTCTGCGGCCACGGAGAGGCAGCGGGATGACGCAACTTCAGGAGATCGTGGTCAAGCGTATCGACGGCACCGAGACGACGCTGGCCAGCTATGCCGGCCAGGTGCTGCTCGTGGTCAACGTCGCCTCCAGGTGCGGGATGACGCCGCAGTACGAGTCGCTCGAGACGCTGTACCGCAGCCATCGGGACCGGGGTTTCCAGGTGCTGGGCTTCCCGTGCAACCAGTTCCTCGGCCAGGAGCCGGGCGACGAAGCCGAGATCGCATCGTTCTGCGAGAGCCGGTACGGCATCGATTTCCCGCTGTTCTCCAAGATCGAGGTGAACGGGCCGGGCCGGCATCCGCTCTACGCGGCCCTGATCGGCGCACTGCCCGAGGCACGTGCCGAGCCCGACAGCACGATGCGGGCGCGTCTGGCTGCGCGCGGGATCGAGCCGCGGCCGGGTGACGTGCTATGGAACTTCGAGAAGTTCCTGGTCTCGCGCGACGGGGTCGTGGTGGGCCGCTTCGCGCCGGACCTGCCGCCGGACGATGCGATCATCCTGGACGCGTTAAAAACGCAGCTGGCGCGCTGAATCCTCACAATAGATGTGGCAATCCTCAGAAAAACCGGCTATCAGATCTATAACGTGCCAGTAACAATGGTTGCTGCGGCGCGGTTGTTCTGTGTTCTGTTGGGAAAGGAAGATAAGATGCGCGGATTTCTTGCAGCTGGACTGGTGCTTTCGTTCTGCTATGCTCAAGCGTCGATGCCGTCCGCGCCTGCCGCGCTTGGCACCCGACTGGCGTTCGCCCAGCCGCAGCCGCCTTCGGCGATGCAGCCGCAACCGCCGGTCGAGGTGCAGCAGCCGCAGCCGCCGCTCGCGATGATGCAGCCCCAGCC
>CAXTOC010000056.1:2001-7901 GCA_964245725.1 uncultured Acetobacteraceae bacterium
GCGCCGGATCGACGAGTGCCGAGACCGAGGCGCGGGACGGCAGCGTCTCGAGGTCGATCGTGGAACCGCTCATCGGCCGCCCGGCGCGTTGCCAGCATCCGCAGGCGGCGCTATCAGGCGGCCGATGAGCGGTTCCACGATCGACCTCGAGACGCTGCTGTCCCGCGCCTCGGTCTCGGCACTCGTCGATCCGGCGCCGTCCGGCGACGCGCTGGAGCTGATCCTGCGCACCGGCCTGTGTGCGCCCGATCACGGTCGCCTGGCACCCTGGCGCTACGTGCTGGTGCGCGGCGCCGCCCGCGCGCGGCTGGCCGACGTCGTCGAGGCCGCGCTGCGTCGTCGCGAGCCGGACGCGACGACGCCGATGGTTGACAAGCAGCGCGGCAAGTTCCTGCGCGCGCCGCTGATCATCGCACTCGGCGCGCGCATCCGCACCGACCACAAGGTGCCGGCGTCGGAGCAGATGCTGACGGTGGCGGCGGGCGCGATGAACCTGCTGAATGCGATCCACGCGACCGGCTTCGGCGCGATCTGGGTGACCGGCGCCAATGCCTACGATCCCGCGGTGGCCGCCGCACTCGGGCTGCAGGCGCCGGATCGCCTGGCCGGCTTCCTGTTCGTCGGCACCCCGGCGGCGCGGCCGGCCCGGCCGCCGCGACCGGATCTCGCCGCTCACGTGCTGGAGTGGTCCGGCGCCGCCTCCGTGCCCTCCGGCGATGCTACCGGATCACGCCCTTGGTCAGGATGACGTTGCCGTAGAGGCGCGCCTCTCCGGTCTGCACCACCGCGTAGGCGGCGCGGGCCATCTCGTAGAAGGCGAAGCGCTCGATCGCCACCGGCGCCGGGCCGTCATTGGCCTGGAGGATGCGGGTGAAGTCGGCCACCGCCTCGGGGATCGCGCCGGCGTCGCCGACCACCTGCATGGTCACCGCCGCATCGGTGATGAAGTCGTCGAGCGGCAGCAGCGACAGCACCGCCTGCAGCACCGGGGCCGCATCGAGCCCGGGCAGCTGGTGCACCCGTCTGCCGCAGCTGCTGGCCGGAAAGTTGCCGTCCACGATCGCGATCCGGTCGCCGTGGCCCATCGAGGCCAGGCTGTGCAGCAGGTCCGGGCTTAGCAGCCGGTCGATTCCGCGCAGCATGGTCGCCACCTCCTGGACACGGGCGTGGCGCGAGGCCCGTCGCCCTGCGCCACGTCGGACGCTAGCCGCGCCCGCTCCGCCTGTCGATCGGACGCCGATTGCACGTTGACAGGGGCGCCCGTCCTTCATCCAATGATCCCCAAGCGGAGCAACTCCGCAGGGTCCGGTGCCGCCGCACGGCGCGAACACCGGCGTCGAGGGAGAGCGGGCACGTGAGCACAGACCGGCAGGATCGCGCGCTCGCGGGGCGTCGCGCCGCACTGTTCATGATCGGCGCGATCGCGGCCGGGCTGCCGCTCGCGCCCTCGCGGGCGCAGGCCGCCGAGACCATCCCGATCATCGTCAAGGACACCACCGCGCAATACTGGCAGATCGTGCTGGCAGGCGCGCGCAAGGCCGGCAAGGATCTCGGCGTCAACGTGCCGGCGATGGGCGCGCAGAGCGAGGCCGACATCCCGGGCCAGCTCAGCGCGCTCGAGAACGCCACCGCCTCGCATCCCGCGGCCATCGTGATCTCGCCGACCCAGTTCGCCGCCCTCGGGCCGCCGATCACCGACGCCGCCAAGACGGTCAAGATCATCGGCATCGATTCCGCTGCCGACACCCAGGCGTTCACCTCGTTCCTGACCACCGACAACGTCAAGGGCGGAGCTGCGGCGGCCGATGCCCTGGGTGCGGCGATCAAGGCCAAGAACGGCCGCGCCGCGGGCGACGTCGCCATCATCGTCTCGCTGCCCGGGGTCGGCTCGCTCGATCAGCGCGTGCAGGGCTTCAAGAGCGAGCTGGCGGCGAAGTACCCCGACCTGAAGATCATCGCGGTGCGCGTCGCCGACGGACAGGTCACCACCGGGCTCAACATCGCCAACGACCTGCTCACCGCCAACCCGGACCTCGCCGGCATCTTCTGCGTCAACCTGACGATGAGCCAGGGTGCCAGCCAGGCGATCGCCGAGATCAAGCCGCCGAAGCTGAGCATGGTGGCGTTCGACAGCGACCAGAAGCTGGCCGGCGAGGTGCGTGACGGGCTGGTGGCAGCGATGATCGTGCAGGACCCGTACCGCATGGGCTATGACGGCGTGAAGACCGCGCTGGCGGCGTCGCGCGGCCAGCCGGTGCCGAAGAACGTCGACACCGGCGTCAACACCATCGACAAGAGCAACATCGACACGCCGCATTCGCAGGCGCTGCTCAATCCCAAGCTGGACTGAGCGCGGCATGACCGGCGTGCCTGACGCGGGTGGGTCGGCGCCGATCCTCGCGCCCGTCCCGGGCGCGTCTGGGCCGATCCTCGCGCCCGTCCCGGGCGCGTCTGGGCCGATCATGGAGCTGAGGCGGGTCGACAAGCGCTTCACCGGCACCTACGCGCTGAAGGCGGTCAGCCTCGCCTTCGAGGAGGGCGAGATCCACGCGGTGGTCGGCGAGAACGGTGCCGGCAAGTCGACCATGATCAAGATCCTCACCGGCGCCTATCCGCGCAGCGGCGGCGAGATCCTGTGGCGCGGCCGGGAGGTGGCGCTTGGCACGCCGCCAGAGGCGATCGCGCTCGGCATCAACGCGGTGCACCAGGAGGTGGTGCTGTGCCGCCATCTCGACGTCGCCGCCAACATGTTCCTCGGCGACGAGAAGAGCGGCGGCGGCCTGCTGCGCAAGCGCGAGATGCGCGCCACCGCCCAGGCGGTGCTGGACGATCTGGGCTTCAGGATCGACGCCTCCGCCCTGCTCGGCGCGCTGACCATCGGACAGCAGCAGCTGGTGGCGACGGCGCGCGCGGCGATGCGCGGCACCAGGTTCCTGATCCTCGACGAGCCGACCGGCTACCTGACCCGACAGGAGACCGACCAGCTGTTCCGGCTGGTGCGGCGGCTGAACGGCGAGGGCGTCACCATCGTCTACATCAGCCACCGCATGGAGGAGATCTTCGAGCTCTCGCACCGCGTCTCGGTGCTGCGCGACGGCGTGCTGATCTCGACCCACCGCACGGCCGAGACCGACGAGCGCGCGCTGATCCGCGACATGGTCGCGCGCTCCATCGAGGAGGTGCACTACAAGGAGCCGGTGGCGCGTGGTGCTGCGCTGCTGCAGGTGTCGAACCTCAGCGGGCCGGGCTTCTCCGACGTCTCGCTCGACGTGCACGAGGGCGAGGTGGTCGGGTTGTACGGGCTGATCGGCGCCGGCCGCAGCGAGTTCGTGCAGTGCCTGTTCGGACGCACCCGAAGCACCGGCGGCAGCGTCGCCTTCAAGGGGCGGCCGGTCGACATCAGGCGGGAGCGGCAGGCGATCGATCTCGGCATCGCCCTGGTGCCGGAGAGCCGGCGCGACCAGGGGCTGTGCCTCAATCTCGGCGTCGGCTTCAACCTCAACCTGCCGATCCTCGACCGTCTCGGTCGCGGCGGCATGATGGACGGAGCCGCCGAGCGCGAGGCGGCGGGCAAGCAGATCCGCGACATGCGCATCGTCGCCGCCTCCCAGCGCATCCAGGCCTCGACGCTCTCGGGCGGCAACCAGCAGAAGCTGGTGATCGGCAAGTGGCTCAGCCACGGCGCCGACCTGTTCATCTTCGACGAGCCCACGGTGGGCGTCGACGTCGGCACCAAGGTCGAGATCTACAAGCTGTTCGCCCGCCTGCTGCACCGTGGTGCGGGCATCATCCTGATCTCCTCCTACCTGCCGGAGGTGCGCGACCTGTCCGACCGGCTGCACGTGTTCCGCCGCGGCCATCGCGTCGCCAGCTACGCGCCGCGCGAGGTCGAGGCCGAGACCATCCTGAAGGAGGCGATCGGTGTCTGACGCCGCCACCCTCGCCGCCGCCAGGAGCGGCGCCCGCGCCCGACGCTTCGGCTTCCTGCTCAGCCTGACCCTGCTCGGCCTGCTGCTGCTGCTCTGGCTCGTCCTGGCGGTGTCGACGCGCAGCTTCGCCACCTACGGCAACTTCACCAACCTGATGCGCCAGGCCTCGCTGTGGATCATCATCGCCATCGGCCAGACCTTCGTCATCATCACCGCCGGCATCGACCTGTCGGTCGGCGCCGTGGTCGGGCTGGCCAGCACCGTCGTGGCGCTGCTGCTGGTGGCGCACGTGCCGATCGCGCTCGCCTGCCTGGTCACCATCCTGATGGGCATGGGCATCGGCGCCTTCCACGGCTTCGCCATCGTCAGCATGCGCCTGCCGCCCTTCATCACCACGCTGGCGACGCTGACCACGCTGCGCGGCATCGGCCTGCTGATGACCGGCGGGCAGACCATCGCGGGCTTCCCGCACAGCTTCGGCGCCTTCTCGCGCGGCGCCTTCCTCGGCATCCCCAACCTGTTCTGGATGGTGATCCTGGTGGCGATCCCCGCCTACCTGCTGCTGCACCAGACCCGATGGGGCCGGCACATCTACGCCGCCGGCAGCAACCCCGAGGCGGCGCGGCTGTCCGGCATCAACGTCGGTGCCACGATCTACCTGGCCTACATCCTCTCGGCGACGCTGGCCGCCTTCGTCGGCATCCTCACCGCGTCGCGCATCGGCATCGGCGTCGCCACCACCGGCGACGGCTGGGAGCTGCAATCCATCGCCTCCTCGGTGATCGGCGGCACCTCGCTGTTCGGCGCGGTCGGCACCGTGATCGGCCCTGTGCTGGGCGCGACCCTGCTGACCACCATCAACAACGGCGCCAACCTGCTCAACGTGAACCCGTTCTGGCAGCGCATCATCACCGGCGGCCTGATCATCGTCATCGTCTTCTTCGACCAGAGGCGCCGTCGCGGGCGCGGCTAGCCGGGCTCTTGTGCATCGCCAGGCGGAGGCGCTGAATGCCGACCAATAACGCGCGAGCGGGGAAACCGTGACCGAGCATGAGCAGGCTTCAGCCGCGCCGGCGCTGGAGATGCGGGGGATCTCCAAGACCTTCACCGGCGTGCGCGCGTTGCGCGACGTCAGGCTGCAGGCGTGGGGCGGCGAGATCCTGGCCCTGATGGGCGAGAACGGCGCCGGCAAGTCCACCCTGATGAAGATCCTCTCGGGCGCGCACCGCGCCGATCCGGGCGGCGAGATCCTGATCGGCGGCAAGCCGCTGACGATCAACGGTCCGCAGGACGCCAAGCGCGCCGGCATCGCCATCATCTACCAGGAGCTGGCGCTGGCGCCGAACCTGTCGGTCGCCGAGAACATCTATCTCGGCAGCGAGCTTCGCCGCCCCGGCTGGCAGGTCGATCGCGCCACCATGGAAGCCCGCTGCGCGCCGATCCTGCAGCGCCTCGGCGCGCCGTTCGGGCCGCGCACGCCCGTCGGCGGCCTGTCCATCGCCGAGCAGCAGATGGTCGAGATCGCCCGCGCGCTGCACGGCGAGTCGCGCATCCTGGTGCTCGACGAGCCCACCACCGCGCTGTCCTCGCGCGAGACCGAGCACCTGTTCCGGCTGGTGCGCCAGCTGCGCTCGGAGGGCATCGCGCTGATCTACATCAGCCACCGCATGGCGGAGGTGTACGAGCTCGCCGACCGCGTCACCGTGCTGCGCGACGGCAGCTATGCCGGGACGCTGACGCGCGACCAGATCAGCGCCGAGGCGATCGTCAAGATGATGGTCGGCCGCGACCTGTCGAGCTTCTACACCAAGCTGCACGATCCGGACGCGACCCATCCGCACGTCGTGCTCGAGGTCGACGGCGTCACCGATGGCGGCCGGCGGGTCAAGCCCTGCTCGTTCCGCCTGAACAAGGGCGAGGTGCTGGGGCTGGCGGGACTGGTCGGCGCCGGGCGCACCGAGCTCGCCCGGC
>CAXTOC010000056.1:7911-12522 GCA_964245725.1 uncultured Acetobacteraceae bacterium
TGATCGTGGCATTCGACTTTTATCCCGAGAAGATCAGCGTGGGGACGTCGTTCCTGATGCTCGCGGCCGTCGAATACTCGAAGGGCGCGTCGAAATACTCGATGCGCCTCGTGTACTCGAGCGGCAGCGTCCGGCTCGAGGGCCAGGAGCTGTCGATCCGCAGCCCGGCCGAGGCGCTGGAGCATGGCATCGCCTACCTCACCGAGGATCGCAAGGCGCTCGGCCTGTTCCTCGACATGTCCTGCGGCGCCAACATCAATCTCGGCGTCATCGCGCGCGACGCCAAGGCCGGCACCCTGCTCGACCTCGCCCGCGCCCGCGCCCGCGCCCGTGACGCATTCCACAACCTGCGGGTGCGTGCCGCCAGCGCGCTGGTCTCGGTGGGAAGCCTCTCCGGCGGCAACCAGCAGAAGATCCTGCTCGCGCGCCTGCTCGAGACCGGACCGAAGGTGCTGATCCTCGACGAGCCGACACGCGGCGTCGATGTCGGCGCCAAGTCCGAGATCTACCGGATCATCGACGAGCTGGCCCGGCGCGGCATCGCGATCCTGGTGATATCCTCGGAGCTGCCCGAGATCATCGGCATCTGCGACCGGGTGCTGGTGATGCGCGAGGGGCACATCGCCGGCGCCGTGGGCGGCCCCGGCGGTGCGGCGATCAACCAGGAAAACATCATGGCGCACGCGGCCGGTGTGGCCGCCTAGGGACGCGAGCGATGGACACTCTCGATCAGACCCCGACCCAGCCGCAATCGGCCGCCGCCATCGACACTCAGCCGGCGCCGAGCGCCGAGGGCCCGTCCGCGACCGGCGCCGCCGGCATGCCGTCGCAGAGCGGCGCCGGCCTGTCGGCGCGCCAGGTGCAGCTGCGCGCGGCACTGCAGGGCGCCGGCATGCTGCCGGTGCTGATCATCCTGGCACTCGGCTTCCACTTCCTCGGCGGCCACCGCTTCCTGAGCGTGCAGAACCTCTCGATCGTGGCGCAGCAGGCGGCGATCAATACCGTGCTCGCCGCCGGCATGACCTTCGTGATCCTGACCGGCGGCATCGACCTGTCGGTGGGCTCGATCCTGGCCGCCTCGGCGATGAGCGCGCTGATCGCCTCGCTCTGGGGTGCGGCCGGCGGCGCGCTCGCGATCCCGGTCTGCCTCGCGGTGGGACTGGGCATCGGCCTGCTCAACGGCCTGCTGATCGCCTACGGCAAGCTGCCGCCCTTCATCGTCACCCTCGGCTCGCTGACCGCGGTGCGCGGCCTGGCCCGGCTGATGGGTGCCGACAACACCGTGTTCAACCCGAACCTGAGCTATGCCTGGATCGGCAATGACGGCCTGACCATCCTGCCAGGCATCGCCATCCCCTGGCTCGCCATCATCGCCATCCTGGTGATCCTGCTGTCCTGGTTCGTGCTCAAGCGGACCGTGCTCGGCGTCCGCATCTATGCCGTCGGCGGCAACTCGGCGGCGGCGCGACTGTCGGGCATCAACGTGCCGATCATCCTGCTGTTCGTCTACGCGCTTTCCGGCGCGCTGGCGGGGCTCGGCGGCGTGATGTCGTCGGCACGGCTCTACGCCGCCAACGGCCTGCAGCTCGGCCAGAGCTACGAGCTCGACGCGATCGCCGCGGTGATCCTCGGCGGCACCTCGTTCGTCGGCGGCGTCGGCTCGATCTGGGGCACCCTGATCGGCGCGCTGATCATCGCGGTGCTGACCAACGGGCTGATCCTGGTCGGCGTCTCCGACATCTGGCAGTTCATCGTCAAGGGGCTGGTGATCATCGGCGCCGTGGCGCTCGATCGCTTCCGCCAGCAGGGCGGCGCCCGCACCTGACGCCCATCTTCCCTCGCGGGGCGGGATCGGCCCGACCGCCTCGCCACCTCATCCTCTGACGGGCCCAAGGAAACTCTCGATGTCCAGGATCAGCCTGCTCGCGGCGGTCGCCACGCTCAGCCTCGCCGCCGCCGCCCCGGCGACGGCCAAGACCCTCCAGTCCGTCGGGATCACCCTGGGCTCACTCGGCAACCCCTACTTCGTGGCGCTCACCAAGGGCGTCACCGCGCAGGCGATGTCGGTCAACCCGCAGGTGCGGGTGGTCTCGTCCTCGGCCGACTACGACCTGAACAAGCAGTTCACCCAGATCGACAACTTCATCGCCTCGGGCGTGAACGTCATCATCCTCAACGCGGTGGATCCGAACGCGATCCTGCCGGCGATCAAGCGGGCGCAGAAGGCCGGCATCGTCGTGGTCGCCGCAGACGTGGCAGCGACCGGCGCCGACGCCACGGTGGAGACCGACAACCTCGCCGCCGGGCGCATATCCTGCGAGGCGCTGCTCAAGCAGATCGGCGGCAAGGGCAACGTCATCATCGAGAACGGGCCGCAGGTCTCCTCCGTCATCGATCGCGTCAAGGGCTGCAAGGAGGCGCTGGCGAAGACCCCGGACGTCAAGCTGCTGTCCAGCGATCAGGACGGCAAGGGCTCGCGCGACGGCGGGCTGGCGGTGATGCAGGGCTACCTGATCCGCTACCCCGACATCGCCGGCGTGTTCGCGATCAACGACCCGCAGGCGATCGGATCCTCGCTGGCGGCCAAGCAGAGCCACCGCACGACGGTCATCACCTCGGTCGACGGGGCGCCAGACATCGTCTCGGCGCTGCAGGAGCCGAACGCCATGATCAAGGCGTCGGCCTCGCAGGATCCGTACACCATGGGCAAGCTCGCGCTGAAGAACGCGGTCTCGATCATGAACGGCGACAAGCCAGCCAACCCGGTCACGCTGATGACGCCGAAGCTGATCACCAAGGAGAACCTCGCCAGCTACACCGGCTGGACGCAGCATTAGGCCAGGGGCGCTGCCCCTGCACCCCGCTGGGGCCTCAGGCCCCGCGCCCCATGCGGAAGGATGACCTCGAGGTCACTCCTCGGGCTCGGTGGTGAACAGCAGGGGGTAGCCCTTCTTGCGTCCGGCGTCGGTCGCGGTGGTCGCCTTGGCCTCCGCGATCTCCCGGGTGAACACGGCGACCACGCACACCCCGCGCTGGTGCGCCGTCATCATCACCTGCCGCGCCCGCTCCTCGCCGAGCCGGAACTCGGCCTTGAGCACCCTGGTCACGAACTCGCGCGGCGTGAAGTCGTCGTTGACCAGGATGACCTTGTGCAGCCGCGGCCGCTCGGCTTTGACCTCGTGCTGCACCCGCGGCGTGGTGATGGCGTCTCGCATCGGAACCTCCATCGAGCCGCCGATGGATATGGGATTTCCGCCGTAGATGCCAAGCCGGACGCGCGCCGAGGCTAGGCCGCGTCGACCAGGACGATCTCGGCATCCTCCAGGCCGACGATCTCGATTGCGGCGGTATCGGTGATCGCCGCGCCGTCGCGTGCGCCCACCTTCAGCCCATCGATCTCGACGGTGCCGCGCGCCGGCACCAGATAGGCGTGCCGGGTCGGATCCAGTGCCAGGGCGATCCGCTCGCCCGCCTTGAGCGTCGCACCCAGCACACGTGCCGATGCGCGGATCGGCAGCGCCCCGTCCTCTCCGGGGAGGCCGCTGGCAAGGGTCACGAAGCGGCCGGAGCGCTCACCCTTCGGGAATGGCCTCGTGCCCCAGCTCGGCGTGCCGCCGCGCGTCTCCGGCAGGATCCAGATCTGGAAGATCCGGCTGGCCTCGCTCTCCGCGTTGTACTCGGCGTGCCGCACGCCCGATCCGGCCGACATCACCTGCACGTCGCCAGCCTCGGTGCGGCCGACATTGCCCAGCGAATCCTGATGGGTGATGGCGCCTTCCCGGACGTAGGTGATGATCTCCATGTCCGCGTGCGGATGCGCGGGGAAGCCGCGGCCCGCGGCGATCTCGTCGTCGTTCCACACCCGCAGCGCGCCCCAGCCCATGCGCTGCGGATCGTGGTAGCCGGCGAACGAGAAGTGATGCCTGGCCTTGAGCCAGCCATGGTCCGCGCCCCCTAGCCTGTCGAAAGCTCTCAGCTCGATCATGACGCCTCTCCGGTGTTCCCGAGCCTCCAACATGGTGCTCGACGTCCAACGCAAGTATGGAAATGATGGCAACGCATCGTTTCCGGAAAGGCTCTCGCCATGTCGCTTCCCGATCTCGAGGCGTGGGCGATCTTCGCCCGCATCGCCGCCACCGGCTCCTTCGCCGCGGCCGCCGCCGAACTCGGCCTGTCCACCGCGACCGTCTCGAAGGCGATCAAGCGGCTGGAGCTGCGCGTGGGCGAGCGGCTGCTGCACCGCACCTCGCGCCGGCTGGCCCTGACCGAGACCGGGAGGGTGCTGGCGATGCGCGCCGCGCACATGCTGGAGGAGGGCGAGGCGGTGGAGGCGGAGGCGCCTGGCGGCGCCGATGTCGGTCGGGCTGCGCCACGTGGCGCCGGTGCTGCCCGCCTTCATGCTCGCCTATCCGGAGGTCTCGATCGACCTGCAGCTCGACGATCGGGTCGTCGACCTGATCGGGGGCGGCATCGACGTGGCGCTGCGCATCGCCGCGCTGCCGGATTCGAGCCTGATGGCGCGTCGCCTGTGTCCGGTCCGCCGATGGCTGCTCGGCGCGCCCGACTACTTCGCGCGCCGCGGCACGCCGCGCCGGCCGCGCGACCTCAGGG
>CAXTOC010000057.1:0-11469 GCA_964245725.1 uncultured Acetobacteraceae bacterium
CGCCGGCCTGCCGGGAGGCGGCGGCACGCCGCTGGCGGCCGGTCTGGAGGCGGCGGCCACGCTGGCGCTGTCGCTGCGCGCGCGCGGCGAGACCCCGTTGCTGGTGGTGCTGACCGACGGGCGCGCCAACATCACCCGTGACGGCCACGCCGACCGTATGCGCGCGGTGGAACAGGCGGGATCATCCGCCGTCCGGCTGCGCGCCGCGGGCCTGGCCTCGCTGCTGGTCGACATCTCGCCGCGGACCGAGGCCAAGGCGCAAGCCCTGGCCGCGCAGATGGGCGCGCGTTACCTGAAGCTGCCGGACGGCGAGGCGCTCTCCCGCGCGGTGCGCGCCGCGGCCGCCTGAGCGAGACGATCCGCCGTCTCCTGATGGGCAGGCTCAGGATCCACGCGAGACCGCGTTGCCGGAGCCGATGGTCCCGAGGAAGCGTCTCAGGTGCGCGTTGATCAGGTCCGGCTTCTCCAGCGGTGCCATGTGCGACGCCTGCTCGATCACGTGCATCTGGGCGCCGTCGATGCGGTCGCGCAGGATCCGGGCCGCCGCGGGCGGCGAACTCGGATCGAGCTCGCCGACCAGGACGAGGGTCGGGCAGCTGATCCGATGCAGTTGCGCGACGAGGTCCAGGTCGGAGATCATGTCCCACATGGCCGCATGGACGAGCGGATCGTCGGCCAGAAGGGTCTTGCCCACCCGGTCGATCAGGTCGGGGCGGCGCGCTTCGGTTTCCGGGGTGAACCACCGCTCGATCGTCGTCCGGAGCACGGCCTGCATCCCGCCTTCGCGCGCCGTCCTGGCCTGCGCCCGCATCGCGACGCGCGCTTCCTCCGCGAAGGCGGCAGCGGTATCGATCAGCGCGAGCGATCGCACGAGGTCAGGGCGGGCTAGGGTGAGCGCCTGCGCGATCATGCCCTCGACGAAGAGCCCGACCAGGTGGGCGGCTCCAGCGCCGGTCGACGAGATGACGCGCGCCAGGCATCGGGCCTTCCCGTCGAGCGTGCAATCCTCCGGACCGCCCGGCGTGCGGCCATGTCCCGGAAGGTCGAACGCCACGACATCGTAGGTGTCGCACAACGCCTCGATCTGCCCGCCCCAGTAGCTGAGCTCCAGTCCGACCGGATGGATCAGGATGACGGGCGGACCGCCGCGTGGGCCGGTGCGAACCGTGTTGATGGGGCGGTCAGCCCGATCGATGTCGTTCGTGCGAGACGGCCTCAATGCTCCGCCGTCCAGCTGTCCGGCGCCGGGTCGAGCGGGACCTCCAGCGTGCCGAGCAGCCGGGCGATCATCATGTAATGGCCGACCAGCAGGATCACGGTGACAAGGTCGCGCGGCGGCAACAGCGCCACGGCGGCGTCGAACACGCTGTCGGGCATCTGCGGGGCCGCGATGCAGGCATCGACGAAGGCGAGGATCACGACGAAGTCGGCGGGCAGCGCTGCCCGGTCGTCGGCCTCGATCGCCGTGATCTCGGCGGCCGTCCATCCTGCCTTCGCCAGCTCTCCGAGATGCTGCATCCGCTCGTAGGCGCTGCCGCTGCGTGCAGCGACACGGAGGATGACGCCCTCGCGCAGCTTCGGGTCCAGCGCGGAGGCGCGCAGCGCGTTGGCGAGGTTGGGCAGTGCAGCCGCGAGCCGCGGGTCCGCGAGCAGCAGCGCCCGCGACAGGTTGGACGGGAACCTCTCGTACTGCTCGCGCTGCGAGGGGATCATGTGCTCGACCTGGACGAGCGGGATGCGCGACATTTGCTTCTTCCGGGCGAGGATGATCGATGCGGCGCATCGCGGGTGCGTGGATAGCTCGTCTTCCAGCCGCTGCACATGACCCTGCGGCGCCCGTATCAGTCGTTGTCCGGAGCGGCCCATGCTCCGCGCCAGCGAATAACCGGTCGAGCGCCTTCGTCGCCACCGCGAGGACACTGAGCTTCGGCGCGGAGCGCCTGTGTCGGAGAAGTGCATCGCGCGGCTCTCCCGTCGCCGCCCGGCTGCGTCCCGCCGCCGATCGATCGACCCGCTTGCCGGAGGCACGGCGGCATGCCATGCCGTCCGCAGGCGAGCCGGAGGCGCCTGCGATGGCGCCGTGCTCGAGACCGTCAGGAACGCCGCCTCGTGACGGCCCGCCGCCGGTGCTGAACCGCCTCCGCCTGCCGAGCGGCCGGCATCTTCGAAGCCGCCCTCACGCCCCTGATCGGGCGGGACGCGAGCCGCTCGCCGGGGCGTCCCGCGCCTCTGCCGCCTGATTGACGGCGTGAGCGGCGCGCTGTCATGGGCGCACGTTGGCCGCGACTGGCCGAACCGTGCGTCGAGCCGCTTCGTGCGCGCCGCCGGCCTGCGCTGGCACGTCCAGCAGGCGGGACCGCGCCCGGACGCGGCGCCCCGCATCCTGCTGCTGCACGGCACCGGCGCGGCCACCCATTCCTGGCGCGGGCTGCTGCCGCTGCTGGCGCGACGCCACGCCGTGCTCGCGCCCGACCTGCCCGGGCACGGCTTCACCGAGATGCCGCGGCCGACGCTGATGTCGCTGCCCGGCATGGCGCAGCTGCTGGACGGGTTGCTGAAGCGCCTCGCCTACGCGCCCGACCTCGTGGTCGGCCACTCCGCCGGTGCCGCGATCCTCGCCCGCATGATCCTGGATGGCCGCATCCGGCCGCGCGCGATGGTCAGCCTGAACGGCGCGCTGCTGCCGCTGGCCGGCCGGTCGTCGCAGCTGTTCCCGGCGATCGCGCGCCTGCTGGCCAGCACCAGCGTGGTGCCCTGGGTGTTCTCGCTGCATGCCGCCAACCGCGACCTCGTCACCCGGATGCTCGACAACACCGGCTCTCGCCTGCCGGCGGAGGACCGGCAGGCCTATCGACGGCTGCTGCTCCACCCGGGCCACGTGTCGGCGGCGCTGCAGATGATGGCGCGCTGGGACCTGCCGGCGCTCGGTGCGGATCTGCCGGGGCTGCGCCTGCCGCTCACCCTAGTGGTCGGCGGCAACGACAGGATGATCCCGCCCGCCGATGCCGCACGGCTGCGGGCGATGCTGCCGCGGGCGCGCATCGTCACCCTCGACGGGCTCGGCCACCTGGCGCACGAGGAGCAGCCGGCGCGCGTCGCGGCGCTGGTGCAGGAGGCCTGGACGGATGTCCATGGCGGTGCCGGTGCGGAACCGTGACCCTGATCGTCGACGCCATCCTGTGCCTGATCGCGCTGGAAGCCGCGGCATTGCTGCTGCTGCACCGCGCCACCGGCGTTGGCCTGCCGCCCGGCCTTGCCCTGAGCACCCTGGTCCCGGGATTCTTCCTGCTGCTGGCGATGCGCCTCGCACTCGGCGGTTCAGCCTTGTTCCTGGTCTGCGGCGCATTGTTCCTGGCACTGTGCGCGCACGCGGCGGACCTTCGGACACGCTGGCGACGTCCCGCTCGCCACGACGCGCGGCCGCCTGCTGCCACACGCCGCTAGAGCATTATCGGGTCGAACGGAACCGTCTGATCGGGTAAAGATGCTCGTCAAGACAACAGGCCGGAGCGTGATCCGTGAGCCCAAGCGGTCGGATCATGCTCTAGACCGAGAACATCCAGGCCAGCAGCGAGAACGGCACCAGCGCCAGGCCGAAGCGGCCGACGATGCCCGGAGCGCGCCCGATGCACCACTCGACGACCGGGCTCGGCGCGTGAGCGCGCACCGCCGGGGTGCGCACGGCCACGATGCGGGCCGCCGGTCGCGACCCCGTGCGGGCGGTGAAGATCACGGTGCGGCCGGTGTTCATGCTCATGCTGGTCATGGCTGCCATCCTGTTCGGTTCGGCCCTGATCGGCCTGTGCCAATGGTTGCAGGGCGCATGCCAGCGCGGTTATCCAAGTAACTCCCTGTTCCGAAACAGCTAAATTTCGCGGACCGCCGACGGGCGAGGGCGTCGTTGGTGTCGCCGCGCATCGTGTGGCGATCTGAGCCGCGACATGGTGAAGTTCGCCAACCATTCGCGCGCGACGCGGGCGCGAGTTGTGGAACGCGCGTCGCGTCACGCCACGTCTAGAGATGCAGGCTGGACAAGGTAGCCGCGCGCTGCCGGACGGTATGCTCCGCCAGTGCCGGCAGGGGCCGACGCGATGCGGCCCTGCTCAGGCTGGGGGACGCTCGCCCAGCACGGTCTTCGGCTCCGGCCGCCAGTCCGCCGGGTATAGCCGTCGCAGCGCCTCGACTTTGGGCATGTCGTTGATGGCGATGTACGGCGCGTCCGGGTTCAGCGCCAGGTAGTCCTGGTGGTAGCGCTCGGCCGGGTAGAAGGCGGGCAGCGGATCCACCCGAGTCGCGATCGGCGCCGCGAACAGGTGCGCCCGGTCGAGTTGCGCGATGTAGGCCTGCGTCACCCGCGCCTGCCCGGCGTCCGAGGTCCAGATCTCGGAGCGATACTGCGACCCCTCGTCCGGTCCCTGCCCGTCGGTGCGGGTCGGATCCAGCGCCACCGAGAAGAAGATGCGCAGCAGCTGTCCCAGCGAGATCCGCGACGGGTCGAACGTCACCTTGACAGACTCCGCATGTCCGGTGCTGCCGGTGCTGACGGTCTCGTACTGCGCGGTGCCGGCGGCGCCACCGGCATAGCCGGAGACGGCGCTCTCGACGCCCCTGACGTGCTCGAACACGCCCTGCACGCCCCAGAAGCAGCCGCCCGAGACGACGATCGTCTGCAGCCGCGCGTCGGCCGGGCGCGGCGCGTCCAGCAGCGGTGCGGGCAGCAGGCGCGGCGCCTCGTCGGCGCGCAGGTGCTGACCGCTCAGGATCAGCCCGACCGGCAGCAGCGCCGCCAGCAGGGCGTAGCGGACACCGCGGCTCACGCCGGCGCTCCGGGGACGAAATGCAGCGCCACGCCGTTCATGCAGTAGCGCAGCCCGGTCGGCCGCGGCCCGTCATCGAATACGTGGCCGAGATGTCCCTGGCACTGCGCGCAGCGCACCTCGGTGCGCTGCATGCCCAGGCTGCCGTCGTCGGTGCGCAGCACGGCGTGACGCAGCGGCTCGTAGAACGAGGGCCAGCCGGTATGGCTGTCGAACTTGGTGCTCGAGGAGAACAACTGGTGTCCGCACCCGGTGCAGTCGTAGCGGCCGGCGGCGAACTGCATGTCCAGCGGGCTGGAGAACGGCATCTCGGTGCCGGCCTGCCGCAGCACGGCGAACTGCGCCGGCGTCAGCTTGCGCCGCCACTCCGCCTCGCTCAGTCCGCCGCTGCCGCGGACCTCCGGGGTGGTCACGGCGGTGGCGGGCCGCAGCAGGCTGAACCCGGCGCAGGCGGCGAGGCCTGCCGCACTGCCAAGCAGGACACGGCGTGTCGTCATCGAGAGAACCTCCGCTGGCCGATCGCCCCGCCAGGTGAGCCGGCCCCGATCGGGTGCCGTGTTGCATGTTGGTGCTTATACGGCGCCTGGCCAGGCGCGGTTACGCGCGGCGTCAGGGAATCGTCAGCAGGCTGCCGAACCAGGCCTGCACCCATCCGATCGCCTGCAGGAACAGCGCGGGATCGTAGCGCGGCCCCTCGTCGCGCAGGAAGGCGTGAGCCGCGTTCACCTCGTGCCACGCGTAGGTCACTCCCACCGCCTCCAGCCGCTCGCGTATACGCTGCCGGCCGTCGAAAGGCACGTGCGGATCCTGCCGCCCCCAGACGAACAGGGTCGCCGCCCTCAGCGCGTCCATGCGCGCCAGGCTGTCATCCTGCCTGCCGGCGCCGAGCGTGCCGGCATGGATGTCGGTGGCGTAGAAGCAGGCCGCGGCCGAGACGCGCGGATCCAGCGCCGCGCGATAGGCCAGATGACCGCCCAGGCAGACGCCCATGCTCGCGAGCCGGCCGCTGCAGGCCGGGTGACGCTGCAGGAAATCGAGCGTGGCCCGCGCATCTTCGTCGAACGCGGCCAGCGGCTTGGTGGTCTTCAGCGCGTTGCCCCGCTCGGTGCCGGACGGGTCGTAGCGCAGCACCGTGCCCGCCGGCTCGTACTCGTGATACACCTCCGGCACCGCGACCAGGTGCCCCAGCCCCGCCATCATGGCGGCGAGCCGCCGGATCGGGTCGGTGACCTGGTAGATCTCCGAGAACAGCACCAGCCCCGGATGACGTCGCTCCGCCGTCGGGCGGAACACATGCAGCCGCATCGCGCCGGTCGCCGTGTCGATGGTCGCGGTCTCGTCGCTCCTGATGATCATGCGCGTCCCCTGCACAGCCACGACCGGATGGTCACGCCCCGCGCGTGGCTCGGGCGCCCCGGGCATCCGGATCACATTGCCCGGCGATCCGGGCAGCCCGACCGGTGCTGCGAAACCTTCGGTGACCACATCTCTTGCATGGCTGCCCACCAAGGCGAGAGCGTCCACCCTGCATCACGTCTTATTAACTCGACTGGCCGTTTTACTTCCGATCTCAGGTGGTTAACTCCATCATGCGCCCCGTCGTCACCCTCATCGTGACACGCAACCGCCATGCCTTGCTGGCGCGCTGCCTGCAGGCAGTGTGGTCGCAGGATCGTCGTCCGGAGCTGGTGATCGTCATCGACAACGCCAGCGACGAGCCGGTGCAGCCTCTGCTGGCACCGTATCCGGGCATCCGCCTGCTGCGCCTGTGCCGCAATCACGGGCCCGCCGCTGCCTTCGGTGCCGGGATCCGCGAGGCCCTGGCCGCCGGCGCCGGCTTCGTCTGGACGATGGACGATGACGGGATGCCGGCGGACCGCGGCTGCCTGTCCAAGCTGCTGGCGACCGCCGAAGCCGAGCGCGCCGACCTGGTGTCGCCGCTGATCCGTGACATCGACCGCCCCGAGCGGCTGGCCTTCCCGATCCGCCGGCACGGCCGCACCCGCTTCACCGCGGCCGCACTCGGTCCGGCGCCGCTGATCGCGGACTTCGCCCACCTGTTCAACGGCGCCCTGATCTCGGCCGGCGTGTTCTCCCGCGTCGGGCTGCCGGATGCGCGGCTGTTCATCCGCGGCGACGAGGTCGAGTTCCTGTTCCGCATGCGCCGCGCCGGGCTACGCCTGGTCACCGATCGCCGGGTCGGGTTCCTGCACCCGTGCTCGGACCGCGAGATCCACCCGATCCTCGGCGGCTGGTTCTACGCCGTGGTGCCGGACGACGAGACCAAGCGGTTCTACCAGTTCCGCAACCGCGGCTGGATCTTCGCGCGCTACCGGATGTGGGGCTGGCTCGCCGCCGACCATCTCCGCTACGCCTGCTGGTACCTGTTCGGAGCGCGCGATCCGGCCGGCTACGCGCGCTGGCTGCGCTTCACCTGGAGCGGCGTCCTGGGTCGCATCGCGCCGCCTCAGCCGGTCGCGGTGCCGCCGCTGCGCCGGCGGGCGATGGAGGCCGCGGAGTGAGCCGCCCAGGGAGCAGCATGGTCCTGCAGCGCCTGATCCTGCACGCCGCGACCGAGACCGCGAGGCTGTACTGGCGGATCGACCGTCCCGGCGCGTCGCTGCGGCTCGAGCCGCGGGCCACGCTCGACCTCGACACCTACTTCAACAGCTTCGACGAGATCGTCTGGCGCCGGCACACGGCGCTCGCGGCACTTCGGGTCGAGCTGCGCATCGGCGGCGCCGCGCACGTGCAGCTCTGGCGCCACGCCCAGACCGGCACCGCGCTGCTGGCGGAGGCACACACCGACGACGACGAGGCGCTGAGCCTCGCCGTGCCGCCGCCGCCGCATCCGCGTGCCGCCGGCCGCCTCTGCCTCGGCATCACCGCCAAGCACGACCGAGTGACGCTCGGCGGCGGCGCCTGGGTCACCGACGCCACGCCGCTGCCGGTGCGTGTGATGCCGGTGATCTGCACCTACAACCGCGACCGTCCGCTGGCCGAGCTGCTCGCCCGTCTCGCCGGCGACCCGGAGGCGGTGGAGTCGATCGCCGGCCTGGTCGTCGTCAACAACGGTCGGCCGGGGCTGCCGGCCCGTCTCGGCACCGCCAGGATGCCGACCCGGCTGCGTGAGCGGCTGCACATCGTCGAGCAGGCCAATGTCGGCGGCGCCGGCGGCTTCGCCCGCGGTCTGCTGGAAGCGCGCGAGGCGGGCGGCACGCACGCCATCCTGATGGACGACGACGTGGTGATCGAGCCGGAGTCGATCCTGCGCACGGTGCGTCTCTACGCCCTGGCGCGCGGCGACTTCGTGGTGGCTGGGCACATGCTGGACCTGTTCCAGCCGAACCGGCTGTACGAGGCCGGCGCCCGGTTGATCGACCATCGCCTGGCGATGGAGCCGCTGCACCAGGGCGCCGACCTCTCCGGCCCTGGCGCGCTGACCCGGTTCCTCGAGCCTACCGCGATGCACTACAATGGCTGGTGGTTCATGGGACTGCCGCTGAGCCTGCTCGACAGCCATGGCTGGCCGATGCCCTGCTTCATACGCGGCGACGACATCGAGTTCGGACGCCGGCTGCACGATGCCGGCATCCCGATGGCGTCGATGCCCGGCATCGGCATCTGGCACGAGCCGTTCTACGCCAAGCTGGGCGGCTGGCACGTCTACTACGAGTTCCGCAACATGCTGGTGCTGGCGAGCCGGCACTTCCCCGGGCCCGCGCGCCTGCTCACCACCACCACGATGCGGTGGATCATCGCCGAGCTGCTGACCTTCCGCTACCAGCGCGCCGCCCTGCTGATCCGTGCCGCGGAGGATTTCCTCGAAGGCCCGGACCTCTACGGCCGCGATCCGGGGGCGGTGCATGCCTCGCTCGAACCGATACGCCGGACCTACCCGGGTGCCACGGCGCGCCGCGAGCAGGTCATGGCGCAGCCGGCGCCGCCGCTCGGTCCACGCAACCGCCTCTCCTTCCTGCTGGGTCTGATCCGCGCCCTGGTGTCGGAATGGACCCGTCCCGACGGCCGGGGACGGGCGATCCGGATCCAGCCGTGCGACCATCTCTGGTTCCGGGTGCGCGGCGCCGACACGGTCGCAGTCGACGAGCAGTGGGAACTCGACCAGCCGCTGTATCGTCGCTCGCGCAGCCAGTTCCGCGGCCTGTCGTGGCACGCGCTGCGGCTGCTCCTGCGGATGCGCCGCGAGATGCCGCGCGCGATCCGCAGCTGGCACGCGGCACATCCGACCTTCACCTCGGAGGCGGCATGGCGCGCCTATCTTGGCGTCCCGGAGCGCAAGCCGGCCGCCGAACTCGCGCGCGTCGCGGAGCGGACCGCAGCGCAGCAGCGGCTGGTCGTCGAGCAGGCTGTCGAAGAAGCAAGCCAGGGGCTCCGCCCTTGACCCGCTGGGGCCGCAGGCTCCAGATCCTGATCGCCGAAGGTTTTCAGAGGCTCGCCTTTGATGAGGTCAAGGGGCAAGGCCCCTTGCTCTGCCTTCTCGCTTTTGTCGATGCTTGATGGGTTTTTCGGCAGCCCGCTAGGCTTGATGCCGTGCCAGCCACGCTCGCGCCCCGGCCAGCGACTGGTTGATGACCTGGTGCATGTCCAGGTACTGGTAGGTGCCGCAGCGGCCGATGAAGCTGACCCGGTCCAGCCGGTCGCCGCGCCGCTTGTAGCGCCGGTAGGCGGCATCGTGTCGGCCGTCGCTGGTCTTGACCGGGTAGTAGCGCTCCAGCGCGTTGTCGCGGTAGTCGCACGGCTCCTCGAGCGTGATGGTCTTGCGACCGCTCTCGCGCACGCGGTGGCCGGGCAGCCGGCTCCAGTCGGTCTCGCGGGTGTATGGTCCGGCATCCGTGAAATTGACCACCGGCGTCCGGCCGCGCGCGTACCGGTCCGGCTCGGCTCGGTGGTGGAAGCGGATTGAGCGGTACGGCAGCGCGCCGTCGTCGTAGCCGAAGAACTCGTCGATCGGCATGCTGTTGAAGCAGTGTGCATGCCGGTCGAGCATCGCGTGGGTGAAGGCGGTCTCGAGCGCCACCGAGATGTTCGGGTGGTCGAAGATCCGCCCGAACGCCGCGGTGTAGCCGTCGCGCGGCATCAGCTGGTAGCGGTCGGTAGGGAAATAGCGGTCCTCCTCGTCGTAGCGCAGCGGGATCCGCTTCACCACCGCCGCGTCCAGCGCCTCCAGCTCCATCTGCCACATCTTCCTCGTGTAGGGACGGAAGAACAGTTCGGTCAGCACCGGGCCGACATGGGCGACGAGATGGTCGGCGGCGCTGCGGATCTCGTCGCGCCGCTCGGCCTGGGTGGCCAGGAACGCTCGCACCGCCGCCTCGTCCGCCAGCGTCAGGCCGAAGACGCTGTTGATCGTGCGGCGGTTGACCGGCAGCGGCACGCAGCGCCCGTCCCGGAGCTGGGCCTCCACCCTGTGCTGGTACTCGTCGAGGGTCGTGAACCGGGCCAGCCAGTCCACCACCGACTCGTTGCTGGTATGGAACAGGTGCGGCCCGTAGCGATGCAGACGCACGCCCTGCGCGCTCACCTCGTCATAGGCATTGCCGGCGATGTGCGGCCTGCGATCGATCACCCGGACGGAGAAGCCGGCCTCCGCGAGCGTGCGGGCATAGACCGCGCCGGCAAAGCCGGCGCCGACGACCAGGATGCTGTTCGACACCGAGGAAGACTCCACCGCCCGTCCGCGGCATCGAGAAGAATGGAAACCGAAGCTTAACCTGTCGGCGCTAGCGTGGCCGGAGACAAGGACAGGACACCTGCATCGTGATCACCTGGGACAGCCTCGACGAAAGGAGCCAGCTCGCCCTGTCGCGCGCGGCACTCGATCGCGCGATCGGCATCGTCGCCTGTCGCGCCGACAGCCTGGCCAGCGAGATCGAGAGCGGCTGCATCCCGGACCAGGGCGGCGTCGAGGCGCTGCGCCTGTTCGCCAGCCTCACCCGCTGCTCCAGCCTCAGCGCCAGCGCCATCTACGGGCAGATCGCGCACGGGCAGGTGGGGCACGGCTGATCGACGAGGGGAGAAGGCCAGGCCGCTGCCCTGGACCCGCTGGGGCCTGAGGCCCCAGGCCCCCGTCGGCCGGACGATGTCCGGGGTTAGCCCTGCTGACCGTCCTGGTCGTCGCCGGACGGCGCGCCGCTGCCGTCGCCGGTCGCGTCCGGATTGGAGGGCGACACCGCGACGAAGGCGTCGTGCCCGTCGCGCAGGATGCGCAGCGCGACACTCTGGTCGTGCTTCAGCGCGGCATGCACCGCGGTGACCGCCTCGCGCGGCGAGCTGACCAGCTGGCTGCCGACGCCGAGGATGATGTCGCCAGGGTGGATGCCCGCCTGGTCGGCGGCCGAGCCGGCACTCACGCCATGCACCACCACGCCGTGGACGCTGTCATCGAGACCGAGCTGCTGGCGCAGGTCGGGGGTGAGGGCCGCCAGGGCGACGCCGATGGAGCCGTTGCTGCCCTCCGGCTGCCCATCCTCGGGGGCGGCGCCCCCTCCATCTCGGCCCAGCGTCGCCAGGTGGGCGCTGATCGTCTGCACCGCGCCGTTGCGGATGACGCTCAGCTTGGCGTCGGTGCCGGGCGTCACCGCCGCCACCTTGATCGCGAGGTCACGCGGCGTCGCCACCCTCTGGCCGTTGA
>CAXTOC010000057.1:11479-12475 GCA_964245725.1 uncultured Acetobacteraceae bacterium
AGCCCCGCCGGCGCGCCGGCGGGGCTCGGCAGCGACAGCGCACGCGCCATCGCCGGCGTGACCTGCTGCGCCTCGACGCCGAGGTAGCTGCGCGTCACCTTGCCGTGCGCCTGCAGCTGCGCCACCACGTTGCGCACGACGTCCGACGGGATCGCGAAGCCGATGCCAACCGAGCCGCCGGAGGGCGAGAAGATCGCGGTGTTCACCCCGACCACCTTGCCGTCCTGGGTGAACAGCGGGCCGCCGGAATTGCCCATGTTGATCGGCGCGTCGATCTGCAGGAAGGAGTCGTAGGGACCCTCGCCGATGTCGCGCCCGCGCGCCGACACGATGCCGGCGGTGACGGTGCCGCCGAGCCCGAACGGGTTGCCGACCGCGACCACCCACTGGCCGGGCTGCACGTCGTCTGACTCCCCGAGCTGGATGAAGGGCAACCGGCCGGCCGGCTTGACACGCAGCAGGGCGAGATCGGTGCGGCTGTCGCGGCCGATGACCTTCGCGGTCAGCGCGGTGCCGTCATCGAGCATGACGGTGACCGAGGTGGCACCCTTGACCACGTGGTTGTTGGTGACCACGAGCCCGTCGGGCGAGATGATGAAGCCCGAGCCGCGCGCCTCGACCGTGCGGTGCGGGTTCTGCGGCATCTGGAACGGGAACGGCAGCTGCGGATGGCCGCCGCCCTCCTCATCCTCGACCGCGTCCGCCTTGAGGATCGAGGTGATCGAGACCACGGCCGGCTTCACCTGCTTCACCAGCCCGGTGAAGTCCGCCAGCCGCTGCGTCGGCATCTGCGGGGTGATCGCGCCCGAGGCCTGGCCTGACGCCTGACCTGGGGTGGGCGGGCTCGCCCAGCCGGCCGGGGCGACGCCCAGCATGGTGCCGGCGAGCAGCAATGCCGCGAGGCCATGCCGCGCCCGCCGCCCCGGCCGGCGGGCTGCGGACGAGGGGGCAGGCGCGAGCGCGGCCAGGAATGGCTGACGCGAGGATGATGGATCG
>CAXTOC010000058.1:0-12395 GCA_964245725.1 uncultured Acetobacteraceae bacterium
GGCGGCGGATGAAGTGCCGGCGCGCGGCGCCCTCAGGTCCGGCCGGCGCGCGCCGGTATCGCGTTCGGCCGCCGCCCGGCGCCAGGCAGCGATCGCGGCGTGGTTGCCCGACAGCAGCGGCTCCGGCACCACGCGACCCTGCCACTCGGCGGGCCTGGTGTAGTGCGGATATTCCAGCAATCCGGCCGTGAAGCTCTCCTCCAGCGCGCTGGCCTCGCCGCCCATGACTCCGGCCAGCAGCCGCACCGCGCCGTCCAGCAGCACCAGCGCCGCCGGCTCGCCGCCGGAGAGCACGTAGTCGCCGATCGAGACCTGCTCGACCTCTCGCGCCTCCAGCACCCGCTCGTCGACCCCCTCGTAGCGGCCGCACAGCAGCACGATGCCGGGTCCCGCGGCATAGCGGCGCAGGTCGTCCTGCACCAGGCGGCGTCCGCGCGGCGTCAGGTAGACCAGCGGTCGCCGGTCGCCGGTCGGCATGTGGGCGGCGATCGCCGCGTCCAGCACGTCCGGCCGCATCACCATGCCGGCGCCGCCGCCGAAGGGCGCGTCGTCGACTGCGCGGTGACGGCCGATGCCGTGGGCCCGCAGGTCGTGCGCCTGCAGCGACCACACGCCGCGCTCGAGCGCGCGCCCGGCCAGCGACAGGCCCAGCGACCCTGGGAACATCTCCGGGAACAGGCTGAGCACGGTGGCGCGCCAGCTCATGCCGGCGGCCCGTCGTCCTGCCCCGGCGCGCTCGGCAGCTCAATCTCGTCGGGACGCACGATCAGCAGCCGCCCGGCGGCCAGATCGACCTCCGGCACGCAGGCGCGCGTGAAGGGAAGCATCACGCTGCGACCCACGTGACCGATCTCCAGGCTGGCGCCGGCGCCGTAATCGTGCACCGCCAGCACCGTCCCCAGCGGACGCTCCATGCCCTGGATGCGCTCGCGCGCCGACATGCCCACCAGGTCGGCGAGGTAGAACTCGTCCTCGTCCGGGTCAGGCAGGCGGTCGCGGTCGACGTAGAGCCGACGGTTGACCAGCGCCGCCGCAGCCTCGCGGTCGGCCAGCGACCGTCCCTGCGCATCGACCAGCTCGGCGATGCCCTCGCCGCGCCAGCGCACCGTCCACAGCGCGCCGCGATCGTCGTGCAGCGCGCCGTAGGCGGTCAGGTCCGATGGCACGGCGGCGTAGCTGTGCACGTGCACCAGCCCGCGCACGCCGTGCGGCCGTCCGATCACGCCGATCAGGATGCGCCCACCCATCGCCGAGCCTTCCCGCGAAGCGCCCGGGCTAGGCCGCCGCCGCCGCGGCGGCGCGCTCCTGCGCCTTCTTCTTCGGCGCCGACTGCTTCGTCTGCTCGCGATAGACGGGCTTGTCCGTCAGGCCGGCATTGCCGAGGAAGCGCGCCACCCGGTCGGTCGCCAGCGCGCCCTCAGACAGCCAGTAGGTGATGCGCGCCCCGACCAGTCGCACGCGGTCCTCGTGCTCCGCCGGCAGCATCGGGTTGTAGCTGCCCACCTTCTCGATGAAGCGGCCGTCGCGCGGCGAGCGGCTGTCGGCGACGACGATGTGGTAGTACGGACGCTTCTTGGCGCCGGCGCGGGCGAGGCGGATCTTTAGGCTCATGCGAACTCCGTAGGAACGAGTGGGATGGATCTAGTGCGGGCGCTGGTTCGGGCCGCGTGGCGGGGGGGCCATGCCGCCGGGCATCAGCGCCGACATGCCGTGGCGCATCAGGCCCTTGGCGCCGATCTTGTTGATGCGCTTCATCATCGTCGACATGTCGTCGAACTGCTTGAGCAGGCGGTTGACTTCCTGCACCGTGGCACCGGAGCCCGCGGCGATGCGCTTCTTGCGACTCGCCTTGATGATCTCCGGGGTGCGGCGCTCGGCTTTGGTCATCGACGAGATGATCGCGGTGTGGCGCTTGAGGACCCGGGTGTCCAGGTCCTTGCCGGCGAGCTGGCTCTTCATCTGGCCCATACCCGGCAACATCTCGAGGATCCCCGAGATCGACCCCATCTTGCTGATCTGCCTGATCTGGGCGGCGTAGTCGTCGAGGTCGAACTTGCCGCGCAGCATCTTGCGCGCGAGCTTCTCGCTCTCCTCGTGATCGAGCGTGTCGGAGGCCCGCTCCACCAGGCCGGCGAGGTCGCCCAGGCCGAGGATGCGGCCGGCCACCCGCTCGGGATGGAAGTCCTCGAGCGCGTCGAGCTTCTCGCCCGAGCCGGTCAGCTTGATCGGCGCCCCGGTGACGTGGCGCATCGACAGCGCCGCACCGCCGCGCGCATCGCCATCCATACGCGTCATCACGATGCCGGTGACGCCCACCGCCTCGTTGAAGGCGCGCGCGGTGTTGACCGCGTCCTGCCCGGTCATCGCATCGACCACCAGCAGCGTCTCGGCGGGGTTGGTGGCGGCGCGTATCTGACGCACCTCCTCCATCAGCGCCTCGTCGATCGACAGCCGCCCCGCCGTGTCGAGGATGACGATGTCGAACCCCTCGCGCCGCCCGGTGTCCATGGCGCGCAGCGCGATCTGCACCGGCGTCTGGCCGGCCATGATCGGCAGCGACGGCACGCCCGCCCGCTCGGCGAGCTGGGCCAGCTGCAGCTGTGCCGCCGGACGCTGGGTGTCGAGGCTGGCCAGCAGCACGCGGCGTCGCTCGCGGCCGCCCAGCCGCAGCGCCAGCTTGCCCGAGGTCGTGGTCTTGCCCGATCCCTGCAGCCCGACCATCAGGATCGGCACCGGCGCCGCCGCGGCCAGGTTCAGCGGCACCGCGCCGGCGCCGCCGAGTGCTTCGACCAGCGCGTCGTTGACGATCTTCGCCACCGCCTGGCCGGGCGAGATGCTCTCCAGCACCTCGGCCCCGACCGCGCGCTCGCGCACCCGGCCCACGAACTCCTTGACCACCGGGAGTGCGACGTCGGAGTCCAGCATCGCCAGCCGCACCTCGCGCAGCGCCTCGGCGACGTCCGCCTCCGACAGCGCGCCGCGCGCGCGCAGGCGGTCGAACACGCCGGTCATCTTGCCCGACAGAGTGTCGAACATGGCTCTCACTCCAATGGTCATTGCGCCGCTGCGCGAGCCTTCGCGAAGCGACGTGTCAGTCGAGGTCCGCATACGGGCGGCCAACCCGGATGTCAATGCAGCGGCAGGCGGGCTCAGGACTCCGCGTATGGGTTCCTGGTGCCGCGCATCTGCAGCCGGATCGGCGTGCCCGGCAGGTCGAACTGCTCGCGCAGCCCGTTGACCAGGTAGCGCTGGTAGTCCTCGGGCAGCAGCTCGGCGCGTGTGCCGAACAGGATGAAGGTCGGCGGCCGCGCCTTGGCCTGAGTCATGTAGCGCAGCTTCAGGCGCCGCCCTTCGACCAGCGGCGGCTGGTGCCGCTCCAGCGCCCCCTCGAACCAGCGGTTCAGCGCACCGGTGGACACGCGCTTGTTCCAGATCTCGTGCGCCGCCCGCACCGCCGGCAGCAGCTTGGCGATGCCGGCGCCGGTCAGGGCGGAGAACGACACCACCGGGATGCCCTTCATCTGCGACAGCGAGAACTCGATCCGGTCGGAGATCGCGCGCCGCGTCGCCACCCGGTCCTCGACCGCGTCCCACTTGTTCAGCGCCAGCACGCAGCCGCGGCCCTCGCGCTCGATCAGGCGCGCGATCTGCAGGTCCTGCTCGTGCACGCCCAGCGTCGCATCCAGGGTCAGCACCACGATCTCGGCCATCTTCAGCGCCTCGATCGCCGACGACACCGACATCTTCTCCAGCGGCGCCTCGATCCGCGCCTTCTTGCGCAGGCCGGCGGTGTCGACCAGCTCGATCGGGCCCTGCGCGTCGGACAGCCGCACCGCCACGGAATCCCGGGTCAGGCCCGGCTCCGGCCCGGTGATCATGCGCTCCTCGCCGAGCAGCCGGTTGAGCAGCGTCGACTTGCCGGCATTGGGACGCCCGACGATCGCCAGACGCAGCGGCCCGGGCGGACGCGGCGGCAACTCGCCTTCCTCCAGCGGCGCCGCCTCGGCCTCGGCTTCGTCCGCGGGTGCCGCGGGAAGCCGGTCGGCGATCTCGCCCATCAGGTCGGCAAGTCCCTCGCCATGCTCCGCCGAGACCGCGAGCGGGCTGCCCAGCCCCAGGCTGTAGGCCTCGAGTGCGGCGGTCGTGCCGGCGCGTCCTTCCGCCTTGTTGGCGATCAGCAGCACCGGCCGGTTCTGCCGGCGCAGCCACGTGGCGAAGTGGGTGTCGGCCGGCGTGATGCCGGCGCGCACGTCGATGCAGAACAGCACCAAGTGGGCCTGCGCCACCGCCAGCTCGGAGGAGGCGCGCATGCGGCCGTACAGGCTCTCCGGCGCCGCCTCCTCCAGCCCTGCGGTGTCGATCAGCCGCACCCGGCGGCCGCGCAGCATCGCCTCGGCTTCCTTGCGGTCGCGCGTCACCCCCGGCGTATCGGCGACCAGCGCGTGCCGCCGTCCCGCCAGCCGGTTGAACAGCGTCGACTTGCCGACGTTGGGCCGCCCCACGATGACGACCGTCGGCAGTGAAGCGGGAGAATCAGCCATAGGCGGTGAGCCGGCCGTCATCGGTCACCACCAGCAGCATGCCCTGCGCCACCACCGGGGTGAGCGGTGCCGCGACCTCGAGCTTGACGGTCTCGCCGATGGCGCCGCTGCGCGCATCGACGCTGATCATGCCCTGCTTGGGAAAATCGCTGACGCAGATCAGCTTGCCGTTCGCCAGCACCGGGCCGGTCCAGACGATCGCGCCCTTCTGGCTCCGGCTGTGTCGGAACCGCGGCAGCCCCGTCACCCAGCGCACGTGACCGCTGGTCCTGTCCAGGCAAGCCAGCTGCTGGTCGGCCGAGAGCAGGAACAGCCAGTTGCCGACCACCACCAGGCCGTCCTTGCCGCTGACCGTGCGCTCCCACAGCCTCCGGCCGGAGCGCATGTCGATGGCACTCAGCACCTGGCCCAGGCTGATCACGTAGGCGGTGCCTTCGGAGATCACCGGCAGGCCGTGGATCGAGGAGAAATCGAGGATCGAGTTGCGCCCGCCGACCGCTCCCAGCGTGTCGCTCCACACCGCCTCGCCGGTCTCAAGCCGCACCGCTGCGATGTCGCCGGAGCCGAAGCCCGCCAGGATCACGTTGTCGACGATCGCCGGCGCCGGCTGGCCGAACACGATGGTGGCCGAGGCGGTGGCGGCGTAGTTCCACAGCTGGCGTCCGGTCGCGGTGTCCAGCGCGATCAGCCGCTCGTCGATGGTGCCGAACACCATGCGGTCGCGCACCACGGTGGGCGCCGAGCGGCCCGGCGTGCCGACATCGACGCGCCAGCCGATCTCGCCGGTCTTGGCGTCCAGTGCCAGCGACTCCGCGACCCCGTCCACCACGAACACGGTGTGGTTCGCCACCGTCAGCCCGCCGCCGACGTTCGACGAGCGCATCTTCTTCGGCTTGGTCGGCGTGCGCCACGCCGGCTCGCCGCTCTGCAGCGAGAACGCGCTCACCACCCCCGCCGCATCCATGCTGTAGACCCGGCCGTACGCCACCAGCGGCTGTGCCGCGAGCGCGCCCGCCTGGCGGCCGGCGCCGATCTTGGCACTCCAGCGCGGCTTCATGCCATCCAGCGTCGCGTTGACCGACACGTGCGCCGGCACCCGTCCAGGCTGCGGCCATTCCGGCACCGATACCGGCTCGGGCAGCGTGATCGGCGTGGTGTCGGCCGGATCGACCGTGAGCCCGGCGCCGGAGCTGAGCACGTTCTCGCGCCTGCCGACCAGGATCGGCTTCTCGTCGTCGTCGAACAGGCCGCAGCCGGCGAGCGGCGCCGACAGGGCGGCCGCCGCCGTGGTGAGCACGACGCGGCGGGAGAGCGGGTGGCCTCGATCGGCGGGCGGCGTCATCGGGTGCCGGATCCTGGTCATCCGCCTGCCTTCGTGATGTCGAGGGTCTCGCGCAGCCCCGCCGCGCGGTTGCGCACGCCCTCTGGCGCCGCGCCGTCCTCGCCGAGGGCGGCGAGCTTGCGTCGTGCCTCGTCGACGTGTCCGAGCCGGAGGTCGAT
This sequence comes from uncultured Acetobacteraceae bacterium, assembly GCA_964245725.1. GTDB lineage: Bacteria > Pseudomonadota > Alphaproteobacteria > Acetobacterales > Acetobacteraceae > Lichenicoccus. The sequence continues at coordinate 6,042 of CAXTOC010000058.1, forward strand.
CTCGGCGTCGAGCTCCTGGGCCATCGGCCGCCAGCTGTCGCCCGGGCGGCTCAGCGCGCCCAGCCTCGACTTCAGCACCGCCGGATCGCCGTCGTCGAGCTGATGCTGCACCCACAGCAGGCTGGCGAGGCCGCGCAGCGTCGCGTCGGCCGCGCCGTCGTCGTGCACCGCTTCCCACAGGCGCAGCGCCTGCGCGTGCTCGCCGCCGTCCCAGGCGAGCTGCGCCCGGCGGAAGCGCGACAGAGTGCGAAACCCCTCCGGCCCGCGCGCCTCCACGCGCTCGAACAGCTTCGCCGCGCTGGACTGGGCCGCGCTGGCCCCGCCGCCGACGTGGCTGACGCTGTCGGCCAGCTTCATCGCCGCGAAGAAGCTGGACGCGGTCACCGCGGCACGCTGCCTCTGCCGATACAGCTCGTACTGCCAGGCCCCGGAGCCGACGACGACCAGCAGCAACACCGCGAGGCCGAGCAGCCCATAGCGCCGGCCGCCCGCGCGCAGGCGCTCCAGCCGCAACTCCTCGTCGATCTCCTTGAAGATGTCGTCGGCCAATGCGTCGCATGCTCCGTGATTGCCTGGTCGCCCGCCCAGGGCCCGCCGGCCGGGCGGACCATAGCGACGGCGTCGAGCCCGGGCAAACCCGCGGCGGCGCGCGATGTCAGGCCGGCCGCACCGTCGCCTCGTAGGCGGCCGCCGCACCGCGCCCGAGCACGGCCGCATCGCTGATCACGCTGACCATGGAGAAGCCGAGCCCGATCATGCGACGCGCGTAGCCGGGGCTGTCGCAGAAGATGCCGCTGGTCTTGCCCGATCCCGACGCGGCGGCGAGGATCCTGCCGAACGCCGCGATCAGCTCGGGCTCCTCGCGGTCCGACCCGGCGGTCAGGCCGAGGCTCAGCGCGAGATCGTTCGGACCCACGAACAGCCCGGTGATCCCCTCGACCGCCGCGATCTCCTCGACCGCCCGCAGCGCCTCGCGGGTCTCGATCATGGCCAGCACCTCGATGCCCTGCGCCGTCTCCTGGTAGGGCAGCCCGCCGCCTCGCAGGGCCGCCAGCACGGGGCCGAACGAACGGCTGCCGCGCGGCGGATACCAGCAGGCATCGGCCAGCCGTCGCGCCACCTCGGCGTCGTTCACCATCGGCACCACCACGCCGTCGGCACCCGCATCCAGCGCCTTGCCGATGACGCCGGGCTCGTTCCCCGGCACCCGCACCAGGCGTCGCGGCCGCGGCGCCGACAGCGCCTGCAGCGTCGAGACGATCGAGCGCTCGTCGAACAGGCCGTGCTGCGCGTCCAGGATCACCCCGTCCCAGCCGGCGCGCGCGAACAGCTGGTTGGCGTAGGCGTCCGGAATGGTCAGCCAGCCGTGGATCTCGGCCATGGTCACTCCTTCACGCCGAGTTTCTGCCCGGCGGCGCGAAGCTGCGCCGACAGGGCGGCGAAATTGCCGCCGATGCGTTTCTGCACCGAGACCGCCGCCTGGTTGATGGCGGCCATGCGGGCGCGGGCGTCGTTGCTGATGGCGCTCTGCTCGGCCACCGACTGCTGGCTGACGCAGTCGCTGTAGCTGCGCGCCGCCTTGTCATAGGCCGCGACCCTGTCGATGCTGGCGTTGTAGCGGTCGACTGACCCCCCGGTCACCGCCGGGGGCGCCGGCTCGCGCCCGCAGGAGGAAGCGCTCCATCCGGCCGCGCGCGCCGGCCCGCCGCCGGACAGGAGCAGGCAACACAGCAGCGCGAAGCGGGCAGAGTTCGACACGACACGGCTTCCCCACAGGGCGCGGCATCCCAACGGAGCGGCTAGGTTTCGTCAAGACGATCGGAGCCCGCAATGCCGCATCCAGCCGCCGCCGCACCCACCCGCCTCGCCGAGCTCAGCAGCGCCGAGGCGCGCCTGCGTCTCGCATCGGCTCCGGTCATGCTGCTGCCGCTCGGCAGCCTGGAGGATCAGGGTCCGCACGCCCCGATGGGCGACTTCCTCTGCGCCGAGCGGATCGCCACCCTGATCGCCGAGCGCGCCGGCGCCGAAGGCCACGACACCCTCACCGCGCCGGTGCTGCCGTTTGGCGGGCGGGATTTCTTCGGCAGCGTCCCCGGCGGCATCGCGCTGTCGCAGCAGACCCTGCGCCACGTGTTGCGCGACGTCACCGGCTGCCTGCTGCGGCATCGCGTGCAGCGCCTGATCGTGGTCAACGGCCACGGCGGCAACGCCCAGGCGATCCACGACGTCACCCAGGAGATCTGGCTCGGACGTGGCGTGCTGGTGCCCAACTTCCAGCTCTGGCGGATCGCCGGGCAGCTGCTGCCGTCCCTGCTCGGAGCCGAGCGCGCGGCGCGCGCCGGCGGCCACGGTGCGGATCCGCTGACCAGCGTGGCGATGCACCTGTTCCCGCAGCTGATCCGGCCCGAGCGCGTGCCTGCCTCGCCGGCGCCGGCGCGCGAACTGTTCGGTCTCTCGCTCGGCAGCTTCGGCACCGCCACCTTCCAGGGGATCGAGATCGGGCTGCCGATGGAGGTGGGCGACAGCGCCGTCACCGCCGAGGCGGCGCTGTCCTCGGCGCGGACCGGCGCGCTGCTGGTCGAGCGGCTGGTCCGGCTCGGCGTCGACCTGATCGCGCAGCTGATCGCACACGGCTGGAACGACCCTGAACAGACTGCGTCGGAACCGTCGAGATCGGGCGGTCCGGCAGAGCAGACGTGCTAATTTTGCGACAGGTCGCACTACACGCGAGGCGGAATTTTTCGTTTCTGCCCAGGTTTAAACACGTTATGCTTCAAGACGCCTGACCATCGTGCGTAACTGGCTCGGGACGATGCTGCCTTGAAGCTGCTGGCTGATCTCTTGAACCCGACCGGACTGGCGCCGCGCGGCTTCTGCCTGGTCTGGCAGCCTGCCCTGGTCTCCCTGCACGCCTGCTCCGACGCCGTGGTGGCGGCCTCGTACTGCTCGATCCCGCTCGCCATCGGCTGGTTCATCCACCGGCGCCGCGACGTGGCGCAGCGTCGCCTGATCCAGCTGTTCGCCGCCTCCATGCTCTGCTGCGGTGTCGCGCACGGACTGGCGGTGCTGACGCTGTGGGTGCCGGCCTACTGGCTCGAAGGCGTCGTCAAGGCGATCGCGGCACTGCTCTGCCTCGCCGCCGCCATCATGCTCTGGCCCGCCGTCTCCAGGCTCCTGGCGACGCCCTCGGCGGCCGAGCTGCAGCAGGTCAACCGCCAGCTCTCGCTGCGCATCGCCGAGAGCGACCGCGGCGCGCGGCTGCTGCAGCAGAGCGAGGCGCGCTATCGCGGCATCTACAACCGCACGCCGGTGCCGCTGCACACGCTCGACGTCGAGGGCCGGCTGAACGGGATCAGCGACTACTGGTGCGACCTGCTCGGCTACTCGCGCGACGACGTGATCGGCCGTCCGCTCGAGGAGTTCTGCCCGCTGGAGACCGCCTCCCACCTGACCCAGAGCCTGTCGGTGCTGCTCGGCGACGGCGAGCTGCGCGAGGTGGAGTATGTGTTCCGCAAGAAGGACGGGGCGCTGATCGACGTGATGCTGTCCGCACGGCTGGAGCGCGACCCGCTGGGGCGTCCGCTGCACATCCTCGGCGTGCTGACCGACGTCACCGGGCGCAAGCAGGCCGAGCGCGCGCTGCGGGCGAGCGAGGAGCGGCTGCTGCAGTCGCAGAAGATGGAGGCGATCGGCAAGCTCACCGGCGGCATCGCGCACGACTTCAACAACATGCTCACGGTCATCGACGGCAACCTGGAGATGCTCAGGCCGCGGCTCGGCAACAACGGCGCCGCGCTGAAGCTGGTCGAGGCCGCGGGACGCGCCTCCAGCCGCGCCGAGAAGCTGACCGCGCAGCTGCTCGCCTTCTCCCGTCGCCAGCGGCTCGACCCGAAGCCGCTGGAGCCGCGACGCGTGATCGAGGGCATGAGCAGCCTGCTGTCGCGCACGGTCGGCGAGCAGGTGTCGCTGCATATCGAGCTGCCCGAGGAGACCGTCCACGAGAAGCGCTGGTCGTGTCTGGCCGACCAGAACCAGCTCGAGGCGGCCCTGCTCAACCTGGTCATCAATGCCACCCACGCCATCTCCCAGCAGGGCCAGATCCGCATCCGCGTCGCCAACACCAGCCTCAACGGCATCGACACCGCCTGGCTCGACGCCAACAGCGAGGACGCCGTGCCCGCCGGCGACTACGTCTGCATCAGCGTGATCGACGACGGCTGCGGCATGTCCGAGGAGGTGCGCAGGCGGGCGCTGGAGCCGTTCTTCACCACCAAGCCGGTCGGCAAAGGCACCGGGCTGGGCCTGTCGCAGACCTACGGCTTCGTGCGCCAGTCCGGCGGCGCCATGCGCATCGACAGCCGGCCGGGCCGCGGCACCGTCGTCGAGATGCTGCTGCCGCGTGCGATGGCGGTGCAGAACATGCTGCCGCTGAGCCTGGTGGACGGCGTCGCGCAGGCGTCCGCGCGACCCAGCCTGGAGACGCTGCTGGTGGTCGAGGACGAGCCGGAACTGCTGGAGATCGTCTCCTCGAGCCTCGGCGCCAGCGGCTACGAGGTGATCAGCGCGCCGGACGCGACCCACGCCCTGGCCGCGCTGAAGGCCGACCCGCGTATCTCGCTGATCTTCACCGACATCGTCATGCCGGGCATCAACGGCGTGGCGCTGGCCGAGGAGGCGCGCCGCATGCGCCCGGGCATCCCGGTGGTGTACGCGTCGGGCTACAGCGACGAGACCATCACCGAGCAGCTGCCCAAGGGTGCCGTGTTCCTGCAGAAGCCGTACCGGATCGCCAGCGTGACCAAGCTGATCCAGACCGCGCTGGCGACCACGCAGCTCTCGCTGGCCTGATCCGCACCCGGATCGCCGATCAGCTCTCGAAGCGCGCCAGGCGACCGAGCGGCGCGCCGAGCACGGTGTCGTCACGCATCACCGGCCGGCCGCGCAGGATCACGGCGACCGGCCAGCCGGTGACCCGCATGCCGTCGAACGGCGTCCAGCCGGCCGGTGTCGCGATCCAGTCGCTGCCGATGCGCCGCCGCGCCCGCAGGTCCACCAGGGTGAAGTCTGCGTCGTAGCCGGCGGCGAGGCGCCCCTTGCCGAGCAGCCCGTAGACACGCGCCGGCCCCGCCGCCATCAGGTCGACGAGCCGGCCGAGCGACAGCCGGCCGGCATGGACGTGGTCCAGCATCACCGGCAGGATCGTCTGCACACCGGTCAGACCGGCCGGGCAATCCGGCCACGGCCGTGCCTTGGCCGCGAGCGCGTGCGGCGCGTGATCGGAGCCGAGCGTGTCGACCACGCCGTCGCACACCGCCCGCCAGCTCGCCTCGTAGTGACGCCGGTCGCGTATCGGCGGGTTCATCACCGCCAGGCCGCCGAGGCGCTCGTAGCACTCCGGTGCCACCTGAGTCAGGTGGTTGACCAGCACCTCCACGGTGGCGACGTCGCGGCACCCGGCGAGATACTCCAGCTCCTCCGCGGTCGAGACGTGCAGGATATGCGCCGGCCGTCCGGTGCGCCGCGCCAGCGCGATGATACGCCTGGTGCCGAGGAAGGCGCACTCCTCGTCGCGCCAGAGGCGGTGATGGTCGTACGAGGTGCCGCGCGGGAACAGGCCCCGACGCGCCTGCAGCCGGTACTCGTCCTCGCTGTGGAAGGCGATCCGGCGCCGCCCGTGCCGCATCACCCGCTCGATCCCCTCATCATCCTCGATCATCAGCGCGCCGGTCGAGGAGCCCGCGAACAGCTTCACCGCGCACACCCCGTCCAGCCGCTCATACTCGGCGAGCGCCTCGGTGTTGCCGCGCGTGGCGCCGACATAGAGCGCGAAGTCGGTCCAGCTCTCGCGCGCCGCGTAGCCCTGCTTCCAGGCGATCGCCGCGGCGTCGGTGATCGGGGGGCTGGTGTTGGGCATGTCGAACACGGTGGCGATGCCGCCGAGCAGCGCCGCCCGGGTGCCGGTGGGGATGCTCTCCACCGCGGCGTCGCCGGGATCGCGCAGATGAACGTGCGGGTCGATCAGCCCCGGCAGCACGTGCAGGCCGCTCGCCTCGATGCGCTCGCCCGCCTCGTCCCCCGCCACCACCGACAGGCTGGCGATGCGCCCGTCGCGTACGCCGATGTCGGTCGCGGACTCGCCCCAGGGGAGCACGCAGGTCCCGCCACGGATGATGAGGTCGTAGCGCATGCTCGCTCCCGGGACACCGGACCGGTCGGGCCAGTCCCGACCGCCGCCGCCTGGATCCCAGACCGCGCCCGACTCCGCAAGTCGGCCGCGCGACCGAGTGTCGCGGTCAGCTCGACAAGGTCTCGAACACGTCGCCCGCGGGTGCGTGTCCCAGCACGTGGGTGCGG
>CAXTOC010000059.1:0-12390 GCA_964245725.1 uncultured Acetobacteraceae bacterium
GCGCGTGCCCGGCCGGAGCGGCCGGCCAGCGTGGCGGCGCAGCCTGCCGCGGCTCGAGCAACCGCCTGGCGAGCGCGGATATACCCTGACCACCGCCGAGGCGCGGTCAGCCTGTCGGAAAACGCATGACACGGGCTCCGATTTCTCAATGCTTTCCGGCACCGCCCGCGATATAGTTGTGGATGGGAAACGTAAACTGCTGGTCTTGCGTTTTAAGATAAGCGTTCCCTGTTGGGGAAGTATCGTCATAATGACCATCTTCGGTTCTCGCCAAGTCGCGGGTACGGTCTCGTCGTATAGCGAGCCGGAGCGCCTGACCGGCAGGTCGGGCTACAACACGCTGATCGCCCTGTTCGCGGGGACCGTCCTGGGCAGTATCGGGACGTTCCTGCTCGAAGCCGCCTACATCGCGGCGAGCCGCTAGGGCGCAGCTGGCGCTCCTGGCTAGCCTCGTGCTGACCGGCGGCGTGATGGAGTCGCTCGGCGACGAAGTGCCGCCACGGAGCGGCGAAGGCCGCGCGACGGTGCGCTATGGCGTGACCGATCCGGATTACCGTCTCGTCAGAGCGGTGTCGCGCGGATCCTCCGGTCCTCCGCACGTGATCGTCCTGACTAGGGAGGCGATCTCGTTTCCTCCCGAAGTGAGGGTATCTGCTTCGGGCCCAGGCACCATGCTCGCACTCGAAGCTCGGCAGGTCGGCTTCGCCGGGCGGCGACGGCTGAACCGTCCGGCTCGCGAGACCATCCCGACAGCTGACGAGCGCCCGTCTGTCCAGCCGATCCCGTAGGCCGCCTGCGAGGCACGGCGGTCGCCACGGCACCGAAGCGTGATGTCGCGGGGAGGGATGCCGAATCTATTCGGAGCCTCTCCAAGATCCTTCAGAGCGCAGCGGTCATGCCGTGTATCGCCTTATTGCCGGCGGCGTTGAGCTCGCCTCGCAGCGCGCAAGTTGGCTGTCGCCGCGACGATGAACTTGTCGCGGCGCGCGGCGGCGGGAGCGCTCCACGGATCAGGCGGCGTCATCCTTCTGGGCCGGAAGCGGCGGGAGCGCCGGCAACCCCTGTCGCTCCCACAGATCGTTCGGCTCCGCCGCATCCGGTTGCGCCCACAGCGTCAGCTTCACCAGCAGCCCCAGCAGCCCGATCAAGGCCATCTGTTCCACGATCTCCTGAACCACCCTGACCTCTCCTGTAGGACGAATTTGCCCACGTCGCAGCGACCAGCCCGCCATTGCCATTGAAATAACGGTTCTGAGGTGTCTGCAAGCGCGCAAGTATAACACCAAGCGGCATCGAAAGTGCAGCGAGCATCATCATCTCCGATCACGCTTCCCACTGACTGTGTCGTCGGTGCCACAGATTTGCATCTGCCGATCGGGACAGCCAGCGCGACGAAAGGATGCGGTAGCGCTCGTTCGCCGCGTGCACAGCAACAAATCGAAACACGCGAAGGTTTGATGATCACGTTCAGATGAACAGACCTGTTGTATCGATGCTACAGAAAGTGTTGCATCAGCTTTCGTCGTGGCGGACGAGAAGCGGGTGTTGCGATGCCGTAATTCTTCGCTTGTTAAGTATTCGACGTCACCATCACGTAGGCACGGCCGGCCGGAGCGCTCCTGAGGGAGCAGCCTCCCGCGGATGCCGTCACCGGTCACAAGAAGAGCGTGGGCAATATCGTGGAGGGCCGGAAATCGGTCTCGATACGATCAGGCAATGCGCCTGGAGATCTATCAGGCTCGCTCGGGCTTGCCGAAGATCCTGTCGGCCGCTCCCAGGTGCTCCTGCTTGCGGCGGATCATGACGTGGGCACGCTCGATCTCGCCGTGCAGCTCGGAGATGTAGGCGTGGAGCTCGGCCACGCCTAGGCCGTCGAGCGGAAGAATATTCAGCCTGGTCCGGGGCCGCTCCGGCAGATCATCGCTCACGTCTTCGCCCGCCCGGACTGCCACCTGATGCGGCGAACCCTAGCAGCGCCCGGACCAGGGTGCCACGCGGGAAAACGCATCCGCTACGACCTCAGGCCGTCGGTCTTCAACGACTCGATGGTCATGCTCTCCATCTGCGCCAGCACGGCGTCGCGGTTGGGCAGGTTCGGGCCGCGCTGCGCGAGCTTCGCGGTCGCGAACGCCAGCGAGATACGAACCAGACGCGCCGGATCCGCCTTCTCGCGCATCGCCGCGACCACGCCCGCCACCAGCGCATCTCCGGCGCCGACGGTGCTGGTCACCTTCAGCAGCGGCGGACGGCCGAGAAGCACACTGCGTTCGCTGACGAACAGCGCCCCCTCGGCGCCCTGCGAGACGATCACCAGCCCGATGCCACGCCGGCACAGCATCAGCGCCGCCTGCACCATCTCCGCCAGATCGGCGAACGGCTTGCCCGCCCACTCCTCGAGCTCCTGCTGGTTCGGCTTGATCGCCCAGGGCAGCGAGTCCGCCGGCGCCGCGAGCGCCTCGCGGAACGGCAGCCCGCTGGTGTCCAGCACCACCCGCGCGCCGCGACGATTGAGCAGCCCGACCAGGATCCTGTAGGTGGTATCCGGCACCCCTGGCGGCAGGCTCCCGGACAGCACGACGGTGCTGCCCGGCTGGGTCTGCGCGTCCAGCAAGGCGCGGATCTCATCGAGATGCGCCGGCTGCGGTACCAGGCCGGGAAGGTTGATGTCGGTGGTGTCGTCCGTCGTCTCGTCCAGCAGCTTGATGTTGCGGCGGGTCTGGCCGGGAAGCCGGATGAAGCGGTCGATGATGCCCTTGCTGTCGAAGAAGGACTGGAAGGTCGGCGCGTTGATCCGGCCGAGGAAGCCGGTCGCGATGATCGGCGGCTCGTCGGAGCGACGCCAGTCCGACAGGCAGGCCGCCACGTTGACGCCCTTTCCGCCCGCCTGCTGCTCGGCATGCAGGGCGCGATGCACGGTGCCGGGGATCAGCTCCTTGAGATGCACGGTCTGGTCGATCGCCGGATTGAGTGTCACGGTGACGATGGCGGGGGCGGTCATGCTCCGGTCTCCGATCAGGCAGCAGGACGACGCGGCCGCCTGCCGCGATACCCTCGCAGGGCTGCCGACGCTCGACCAGAGCTTTCCGCTCGTGCGCCGGACCGGGTCCGGCCGCCCGATCCTGACCGTTCGGCCAGGGTGCGCACGCGCTCACACCGTGCGGATCCCCCTCGGCGTGGGCAGCGGCGTGCCGTGCTGCGGCGCGAACGGCGTCACCACCGGGCGGGGCGCGCCCCAGCGTCCGGACTGCAGGCCGTCCGCGTCGGAGATGAAGTAGCCGGCGCCGCGCGCGTCGAGGAAGTAGCGCTCGGAATCGTCGCCGAGGCGAAGGATGGACGTGCCCTCGTAGGAAGCGCCGAAGCCCAGCGGATCGTCGCCGCCGCCGAGCGGCAGGTAGGCGCCGAGCATGCTGTCCGCCCGGTAGAGCCGCACCTGCTGCGGCGGGTTGCACGGCGTCACCGACACGAACCAGGCCCGCTCCACCGGGTCGAACAGCAGGAATCCATCGATGATGTTGGGCGGCAGGCCGGGCAGCCGGCCGAGCAGGATCCAGCGAGCGGCGAGATCCTCGCCCGACGGGGTGAACAGGCAGTACTGCATGCCGGAGATGCCGTTCTCCGCGGGCGGAGGCGTGGGCGAGACGTTGCACAGCACAACCGGGCGTCCATCGACCAGGTAGGCCGAATTGTCGCGGTTGCGCACGAATTCCGGCGCCCAGCATCGGCCATCCGGCGCGTCCGGGACCGCCTCGTCCACGCGCACCGTGGCCAGGTGCGAGAAGCTGCCCAGCCCGTCCCGGCTGACCGCGAGCGCGAAGGCGGGCGGCTCGCTGCGGCCGCTCCCGAGCGTGTGGGCCAGCAGTACCTCGCCGTTCCACTCCGCCATGCTGGGGTCGCGCACGCACGCGCCGCGCGTGGGCAGGTAGTGCGACGGGCGGTAGCGGAAGGTCTCGCCGTCGCCCTGCAACAGCACGAGATTGTCGTTGAGGCCACGTTCGTCGATGCCGTCCGCCTGGAACACCGGCCAGATGAAGTCGCCGCTGCCGCCGGACAGCCCGAGATCGTAGCGTCGACGCAGATAATCGACGACGTCGAGGAAGTCGGCGTCGGACAGGTCGGCGCTGAAGCTGATCTTCTCGGCGATGTCGACCGGCGCGAAGTCGGTGAGCCGGTTGCCGTAGAAGCCGCACCCGACGGTGGCGCGCAGGATCGATTGCGGGGCGACCGCGCCGAGCGCCACTGGCTGCCCGCACGGCAGGCCGGACTTGTAGAGGCGCACCGTGTCGCCGTCGTTGCGCACGGCGAAGATGCCCCACGCGCCGATGACCGGCTGGCTCTCCGCCCGCACCGCGAAGTCGCGCTGCTCGGGAGGGCTCACGACCTCCTCCACGGTCGGTCGGACGTAGGCCAGACGCCGGTCGACGTCGCTCGACGCGACCATCGCCTGGAAGTAGTAGGCGCCGAGCTGCACGCCGGCGGGTCCGTCGGCGCCGATCAGGTCGTGGAACACCGGCAGGGCAGCCGAGCTGCGGCGCAGCCGGGCCACGATGATCTCGCAGCGCGGCTCGCCGAGATAGGGGTTGTCGAGGAACTGGCCGACGCCGTCGAACGAGAGCGCGGGCTCGCCGTTGACCGCCGAGGCCGCGACGCTCGGCCGGCTCTGCGGCACCGCCTGCGTGAGATGGTTGTCCTGGCCGCTGAGGTCCCGCCAGACCGTCACCCCTCCCTCAGGATCGGTGATCGCACCGTCAGAGGCGAGGCACCATTGCACCAGCGCGCGACGCTGCAGCGCCGCCGGCGCCGCGGCCCGCGTGGCCACCGCGCAACCGGTCGCGAGACTGCCGGCGAGCAGGCCGAGCACATCCCGTCTCCTCATCGAATAAATCGTCCTCAAGCCCTGCCTCCCCCGCCGCGGCGACAGCGGACAGAGCCGAACCGGGTGATGCGGTGATCAGGTCAGGCGGCTCGCGACGCAACAGGCCGCGCCGCGCAGAGTTCCGGCGCCACGCGGTCGTCCTGCACAAGGTGACATCGCAGCGCCCGCATGCTCTGCTGCCCTGCTCGCCCGCGGAGGATGGACGCAGTTGAGCCTGCCCAACCTGTTGCGCGACCGGCTGCGACTGCCTGTGATCGCCTCCCCGCTGTTCATCATCTCCAATCCCGACCTGGTGCTGGCGCAGTGCAAGGCGGGCATCGTCGGCTCCTTTCCGGCGCTGAACGCGCGACCGCTCTCGCGCCTCGACGAGTGGCTGGCGCAGATCACCGAGGAGCTCGCCGCTTTCGACCGGGCCAATCCCGACGCCCCGTCGGCGCCGTTCGCGGTCAACCAGATCGTGCACAAGTCCAACCTCCGGCTCGACCAGGACATGGCGCTGTGCGCCAAGTACAAGGTGCCGCTGATCATCACCTCACTGGGTGCGAGGGTGGACGTCAACGAGGCGGTGCATGACTGGGGCGGCCTCGCGCTGCACGACATCATCAACGACCGCTTCGCCCGGAAGGCGGTGGAGAAGGGAGCGGACGGGCTGGTCGCGGTGGCTGCCGGCGCGGGCGGTCATGCCGGGACCCTGTCGCCCTTCGCGCTGGTGCGCGAGATACGCGCCTGGTTCGACGGATGGCTGGTGCTCTCCGGCGCGATCTCCTCGGGATGGTCGATCCTCGCCGCGCAGGCGCTCGGCGCGGATCTCGCCTATGTCGGTTCCGCCTTCATCCCCACGCTGGAGGCGAACGCCGCCGAGGCGCACAAGGCGATGATCGTCGCCAGCGGCGCGTCCGACATCGTCTACACCAACCTGTTCACCGGCGTGCACGGCAACTACCTGCGCTCGTCGATCCAGGCCGCCGGCCTGGACCCCGACAACCTCCCGGTGTCGGATCCCTCGCAGATGGATTTCGGCTCCGCGGGTGCAGGTAGCGCCAAGGCATGGAAGGACATCTGGGGATGCGGACAGGGGATCGGTGCGATCGATCGCGTGCTCAGCGCCTCCGCCCTGATCGAGCGCTTCTCGGTCGAGTACCATGAGGCCCGCGCCGCCATGATCGAGACCCTGGCGGCCGCTCCGGATCGTGTCCGAGCCGGTGCGTCGGCGTGGCACGGGTCCTGACGATGGCGGAGCTCGTGCATGTCTCGCTGCAGGAAGGGGTGCTCTCGATCTGCCTCGACCGGCCGGAGAAGCGGAACGCGCTCACCGACGCGATGTATGGCGCGGTCGCGGACGCCCTGGAACGCGCGGCAGCGGAGCCGGCGGTGCGCTGCGTGCTGATCACGGGAGCCGGCGGCGTGTTCACCGGGGGAAACGACCTCGGCGACTTCGCCCGCATCGCGGCCGGCACGCTGAAGCCGTCCGAGATGCAGGTCGGCCGGTTCCTCGACACCCTGAGCCGGACCGAGTGCCCGCTGGTGGCCGCCGTCGAAGGGCTCGCGGTCGGCGTGGGGATGACGCTGCTGCTGCACTGCGACCTCGTCTACCTGAGCGAGACGGCGGTCCTGTCCGCACCGTTCGTCGACCTCGCCCTGGTGCCGGAAGCCGCGTCCAGCCTGCTGCTTCCCACCCGGATCGGCCACCTCCGGGCCTTCGCGATGTTCGCGCTGGGCGAAAGCCTGTCGGCAGCCGATGCGCTGGCGCTGGGACTGGCGAACCGGGTGCTCGCTGCGACGGCGCTTCTGCCGCACGCCCAGGCCGCGGCGCGCGCGCTCGCCGCGAAGGCGCCGGAGGCGGTCCGCGCGACCAAGCGCCTGATGCGCGATCGAGAGGCGATCGCCGCGCAGCTGACGGTCGAGAACGAAGCGTTCCAGCGCCAGCTGGCGAGCGCGGAGGCGCGCGCGGCCTTCGCCTCTTTCATCGAGCGTCGCTCGCCCAAGCTCCAGAAGCCGGCCTAGTGTGCCGGTTCCGAAGTTCGCCGGCTTCGCCGGCGCGCTGCCGAACGGTCCGCACACCGCGTTATCAATATGCTGGTGTCGGCGAGCCGCCGGAGCGGGGAAATGGTGATGCCGGGTTTGGCCTTAACCAGCTTTCAACGAGTATCGACGATGATGCGCTGAGAGAGGAAGCGCATCATGTCGGCTTACACCGGTCTCAACGTCATCCCCTTTCCCCGACGACGGGAGAAGAGCCTGTGCATGCTGCGCGAGGCGGTGTGGACGCTCGAGCGCATGGAGCTGTCGAGGATCGGCGTGATCATGTCCCGTCTGGTCGATGACGCGCTGCACGACGCCGAGGAGGAAGAGTTCTACGAGCGGGTGAAGACCGCCTACGCGCTGTACGAGCGCATCCTGATCGAAGGCGACCGGCTCTCCTGAAGGCGCAGCGCGGCGCGGCGCAACTCCGGAGCGACCCGGACGATCCCCGCGCGCGAGGAGGCGATCAGCGGCCGCCACGGACGACGGCGGGTGCGACGCGGTCCGGTTGCGGGCGGCGGCGCAGCGGCAGCATGCGGGCCAGCTCCGGCTGCCGATCCACGAACTGATGCTTCAGCGCTCCAAGCACGTGCAGTGCCAGCAGCCCGTACAACACGTAGGCGAGGGAGCTGTGCACCTGGTACCAGAGCGTGTGCACGTGCGCCTTGGTGACCGGGTCCAGGCCCATGATCGGCGCGATGCGCGGCCACGGGACCAGCCCGAACAGGCGCAGCGGGTGCGCGGCGGCGTCCTTGAAGGCGGAGTCGTGGATCCAGCCCGAGATCGGCAGGCCGAGGATCAGGAGATAGAGCACGAGGTGGGCCGCCTGGGCGCCGATGCGCTCGACCTTCGGATAGGAGCGCGGCAGCGGCGGCGGCCGGTGCGACAGCCGCCACAGCACCCGCAGCAGCACCAGCCCGAGCACGGTGATGCCGATCGATTTGTGGGTATCGATGGCCGGTCGCACCAGCGCGTCCGGAAACCAGCCGATCACCCAGACCAGCACGACGTTGCCGACGATCAGGACCGCGACCAGCCAGTGCAGCAGCATCGCGGTCCGGGTGTATCGATTGACAACGTCCATGGCAGCCGCCACTCCCCCTGACGGCCACGCACCGCCGCGACGCTGACGATGCCTGACCGGCCGGACGGTGCAAAGCGCCACGAGGAGCCCATGGACGCGGCGGTGATCGAGCAGGAGCTGGCGCGGATACGACGCCTGATCTCGCCCCGCTTCGCCGCGCCGCGGACGCCGCTGCGCAGCTCCCTCATCCACGGCGCGGCACTGCTGCTCTGGGTGCTGCTGATCGCGCGCGCCCGCGGCGGCGGGTTGTTCGCCTGGTCAGCGGGTCTCGCCTACATCCTCTACGACACGGTGCTGCTGGCCTTCGTGTTCTGGCAGACGCTGACCCTGCTGCGCCCGGCCGCGCCAGGTGCGCCGGACACCCGGCTGCCGCCGGCCAGCATCGTCGTGGCCGCGCACAACGAGGCGGCGAGCCTGCCGGTCACGCTCGCGGCCCTGCTCGCCCAGAGTCATCCGGCGCAGATGATCGTGATCGCCGATGACGGCTCGTCCGACGCGACGGCGAGCCTGCTGCAGCACCGCTACGGGCTGGTGTCGACGCCGGGCGCGCTGAGCGGGCCGAGCGCGGCCTACCCCACCCTGCGCTGGCTGCGCCTGCCGCACGGCGGCAAGGCCCGGGCGCTGAACGTCGCCTGCGCCCTGATCGACAGCGAGCTGGTGCTCACGGTCGACGCCGACACCCTGCTGGAGCCGGAGGCGTTGCGGGCGATGCGCAACGCGTTCGCCACCGACCCCGCACTGGTGGCGGCGACCGGGGTGCTGACGCCGGTGTGCGGGCCATCGTCGCAGGGCCGCCTGCTGCAATGGTTCCAGACCTACGAGTATGTCCGCAACTTCCTCTCGCGCTACGCCTGGATGCGGGTGGGTGGGCTGCTGCTGATCTCCGGCGCGTTCGCCTGCTACCGCCGCCGCGCGCTGCTCGCCGTGGGCGGCTTCGACCCGGACTGCCTGGTCGAGGATTACGAGCTGACCCATCGCCTGCGCGATCATGCCGGACGATGCGGGGAGGTGTGGCACACCGCCGTGGTCGGCACCGCGCGCGCGCGCACCGACGCCCCGAGCACGGCCGGATCCTTCCTGCGACAGCGGCGCCGCTGGTTCGGCGGCTTCCTGCAGACGCAGCTCTGGTACCGGCACATGGTCGGCGACCCGCGCTACGGCCGGCTCGGCACCGCGATGCTCCCGGTCAAGGCGATCGACACGCTGCAGCCGCTGTACGGGCTGAGCGGGGTGGTGCTGCTGCTCGGCTACCTCGCCACCGGCCAGATCGGCATCGTGCGCCTGATCGCCGGCGCCATCGGGCTCAAGATCGTCCTCGACCTCGCCTTCCACCTCTGGTCGCTGCGTGTCTACCGGCGCTGGGCCGGCCCGTCGCCCGGCACGCGCCTCGTCCCGGCGCTCCTGGCGGCGCTGCTGGAGCCGTTCAGCTTCCAGCTGCTGCGGCACTCCGGCGCCGCCCTCGGCTGGGTGGCGTTCCTGCGCGGAACCCGGTCCTGGGGCGTCCAGGAGCGGCTGGGGGTCGGTGCGGCGCCGGGTGCTGGGCCTCAGGCGGATCCGGGAGAGCGCCCGCGGCTCACCTGATCCGGCAGGACGGCGCCGGGCGAGCGCTCATCCGCGTCGTGGAGGCAGGCCGCCATCAGCCGGGCGAGTTCGAGCACCTGCGGGGGCTCCAGCATGGTGCCGTGTGCGCCGGGGAAGTCGTGGCAGAGCAGAGATCCGGTGACGAGCTTCGCCCAGCCCGGCCGAAGGTCCAGCTGCTTTGGACGTCGGGCCTGGAACAGCGCCACCGTCCCCGGATAGGGACGCGGCCGATAGGCGTCTGCGGCAGGCTGCATGATCTCGCCCAAGGTGAAGGGCTGGCTGGTCATGACCGAGCGCCAGGGCGATCGCGACAGGATGCGCCGGTAGGCGGAGCCGGCATGCTCGGCGAGGTAGCGCCAGCGCGTTCCCCTGCCGGCGCGCAGCGTGGCGCCGATATGGTGGCGGAACTTGGCGAACTCCACGGCGGCACTGCCGACCCGCCGGAAGTCGACCGGATTCTGCGCGTCGATCAGGCACAGCAGGGGCACCGCCTGGCCGGCCGCGAGCAGCTGCGACGCCACCTCGTAGGCCAGCACGCCGCCCGCGCAGTAGCCGCCGAGGAAATAGGGGCCATCGGGCTGGAGCGTGCGCAGGGTCCGCGCCAGGTGATGCGCGATGGTCTCGAGGTCGGGTCCGGGGCCGACCTCGCGAAGCTCGGCAGGGTTCAGCGTCACGCCGAAGAAGGGCTGGTCCGAGCCGAGCGCGCGCGAGAGCGGCAGGAACATCGGGCCGCCGTCGATCCAGAACAGCCGCGGCCGCGAGCCTTCGGGCTGGATCGCGGCCACCAGCGGCAGCTCCGTCTCGTCCTCCGCCCGGTCGAGCAGGGCCGCCATGCGGGCGATCGTGGGATTCTGGAACAGGGCGGCGAGCGTGAGCCGCCGGTCGAACCGCGCCTCGATGCGCACCAGCAGGGTCACCGCCTGAAGCGAATCCCCGCCGAGGTCGAAGAAGCTGTCGTGCCGCCCGACGTCGTGGAGGTCGAGCTCTTCCCACAGCGCCGCCAGCTGGCGCTCGCGGGTGCCGACCGGCGCGTCATCCCCCGATCGCGCGGAGGATCGACCCGGCTTCGGCAGGGCGTTGCGGTCCAGCTTCCGGCTCGGCGTGAGCGGGAGTGCCGCCAGCGGGAGGTAGCGCGCCGGGACCATGTAGTCCGGCAGCTCGCTGCGCAGGAACGCGCGCAGCTGCTTCGGCTCCGGCAGCGCGCCGCTCCGGGTCACCAGGTAGGCCGTCAGCGCCAGCTGCCCGGAGGCGTCCGGCCACGCCTTGACCGCGGCCGACAGGACGTCCGGATGGCGCTCGAGGACGCCCTCGATCTCCTGTGCCTCGATGCGGAAGCCGCGTATCTTGATCTGGCTGTCGGCGCGGGCGAGCCACTCGATCGCGCCGTCGCTGCGGCGCCGGACCAGGTCGCCGGTGCGGTAGACGCGTTCTGCCGAGGTGAACGGGCTCTCGAAGAACCGTTCCGCCGTCAGTGCCGGGTTGCCGCGATAGCCGCGCGCCACGCCGATGCCGCCGATCAGCAGCTCGCCGACGATCCAGTCTGGCACCAGGGCGCCGCGCTGATCCACCACGTAGGTCCGGGTGTTGTCGACCGGGTGACCCACCGGGACCGGATCCTGTCCCGGAGAGACCCGATGGATCGTCGACCAGATGGTGGTCTCGGTGGGTCCGTACAGGTTCCACAGCGCCGCGCACCGAGGCAGCAGCCGATCCGCGAGGTCACGCGGCATCGCCTCGCCACCGCAGAGGATGCGCAGATCCGGATCGCCTGCCCAGTCGATCTCGAGCAGTGCGCGCCAGGTGGCGGGCGTCGCCTGCATCACGGTGCAGCGCGACCGCTGCAGCAGCGCCGCCAGCCGCCCCGGATCGAGAGCGACGTCGCGGCCGGCGAGCACGACGCGGCCGCCGTTCAGCAGCGGCAGGAACAGCTCGAGCACGGCGATGTCGAACGAGACCGTGGTCACCGCGAGCAGCGAGTCCGTGGCGTCGAAGCCGGGCTCGCGCCGCATCGCGGCCAGCAGGTTCATGACCGCGCGGTGCGGCACCTCGACGCCCTTGGGACGTCCGGTGGAGCCCGAGGTGTAGAGGACGTAGGCGAGGCTCTCGGCGTCGATCTCGGCATCGGCGGCGGCGACCTCCTGGGCGGGGTCGACCTCCTCGGCGAGGACGATCCGGGCCTCTGTCTGCGGCAGCCTCTGCTGCAGCGTGCGCGTCGTCAGGAGCACCGTGGGGCGGCCATCCTCGGCGATCAGCGCCAGCCGCGGCGGCGGCATCGCCGGATCGAGCGGCAGGTAGGCGGCGCCGGTCCTCAGGATGGCGAGCAAGCCGGCCACCATGTCGTGCGACCGGTCGAGGCAGAGTGCGGCCAGCGTTCCGGGACCGGCACCGGACGCGGCCAGGCGCGCTGCCAGCTGACGCGACCTGCGGTCCAGCTCGCGATAGCTCCAGACCAGTCCCTCGAACTCCACCGCCGGCGCGTCGGGGGTGCGTGCCAGCTGAAGCGCGAAGGCCGCGTGCAGCGTCGTCTCCGGCGGCGGGCGCGCGGTGTGCGTCCAGTCCAGACGCATCCGCAGCGACGCGGCCTCGCTCAGCAGCGGCAGGGCGCCGAGCGGACATTCGGGATCGGCGGCGGCACCCTCCAGCAGCGTGACCAGCTGGCCGATCATGTCGCGCACCGCGTCGGCGTCGAACAGATCCGGACGGTAGGAGAGCCGGCCGCCCAGGCGCCCCGGCCGTTCCTCGGGCTCCAGGTGGAGATCCGCCCCGGAGGCACCGGACGGTCCGCTCCCGGGCTCGATCGGAAACGAGACGCAAGGCGGCCGGTGCCGCC
>CAXTOC010000060.1:0-11850 GCA_964245725.1 uncultured Acetobacteraceae bacterium
GCGCGGGGCGCTGGCAGCCCTGTCGGCCGGAGGCGTTCGGCGACGTGGCGCTGGCGCGGCGGGACGCGCCGGCGAGCTACCACCTCTGCGTCACCCATGACGACTGGCGGCAGGAGGTCGGCCTGGTGGTGCGCGGCGTGGACCTGCGGCCGGCGACCGACCTGCACCGGCTGCTGCAGGCGCTGCTGGGCTGGACGGCGCCGGCCTACCTCCATCATCCTCTGCTGCGGGACGCGGCGGGGCGACGGCTGGCGAAGCGCGACGCGTCTGGCACGCTCCGTGCACTGCGCGAGCGCGGCCTGTCGTCGTCCGAGGTCCGGGCGGCGGCCCTGCGCGGGGCCTGACGACCAGCCTGGAGATGCCCTTGTCCGCTTCGAGCCCGGTGCATCCCCAGCGATCGGCGAACCCGATCCTGTATCAGATCAACACCCGGGTCCTGCTGCGGCGCATCGCCCACGGCTTCGGGCGGCCGGCTACGCTGGACGACATCCCCGACCAGGCGCTGCGCGCGGTCGCCGAGCTCGGCTTCGAATGGGTGTGGTTCCTCGGCGTGTGGCAGACCGGCGAGCAGGGCCGCACGGTCTCGCGCAGCCACGCAGCCTGGCAGGAGGCCTTCCGCGAGGCGCTGCCGGACCTGACGCAGGTCGACATCTGCGGCTCCCCCTTCGCCATCGCCGGCTACGAGGCGGAGGCCCGCTTCGGCGGCAACGACGCGCTCGGCCGCCTGCGCCAGCGCGTCAACCAGGCCGGGCTGCGCCTGATGCTGGACTTCGTCCCCAACCACCTGGCACTCGACCATCCCTGGGTGCGGCAGCGGCCGTCGCTGTTCATCGAGGGGAACGAGGCGGCGCTGGCGGCGCAGCCGGAGAACTGGGTCCGCCTGGAGACCGATCGCGGACCGCTCATCCTCGCGCACGGCCGGGACCCGTACTTTCCCGGCTGGCCCGACACGGTCCAGCTCGACTACGCCAACCCCGACACGGGGGCGGCGATGCGCGACGTGCTGCTCGACGTCGCCGGGCGCTGCGACGGGCTGCGCTGCGACATGGCGATGCTGCTGCTGCCGTCCGTGTTCGAGCGCTGCTGGGCGGCCTGGCTGCACGGCCGCCCGGTGGCCTCGTTCTGGGAGCACACGATCCCGCGCCTGCGCGACGCCTCGCCCGGCTTCTGCCTGCTGGCGGAAGTCTACTGGGACCTGGAGTCGACGCTGCTCGGCCAGGGCTTCGACTTCGCCTACGACAAGGGGCTGCACGACGCGCTGCGCGCCGCCGACGCCGGCCGGGTGCGCGCGCTGCTCGGCGCCGACGTGGCACGGCAAGCGCACCTCGCGCGCTTCCTGGAGAACCACGACGAGCCGCGTGCGGCCTCGAGCTTCGGCCTGCAGCAGCACAAGGCCGCCGCCGTGCTGAGCTTCTGCGCCCCGGGCCTGCGCCTGCTGCACCAGGGCCAGCTCGAAGGGGCACGCGTGCACATCCCGATACACCTCGATCGCGGCCCGGTGGAGGGAATCGATCCGGCGATCCACGAGTTCTACCTGGACCTGCTGTCGGTGCTGCGCGACCCGCTGCTGCGCGACGGCGCGTTCGAGCCGCTCGCGGTGGGAGCGGCCTGGGAAGGCAATCAGAGCCACCAGGCCTACGCCGCCTCGACCTGGTCGGACGCGGGCGGCCCGCGCCTGCTCTGCGTGGTGAACTACCGGGCCGACCGCGGCCAGTGCCGCGTCCGCCTCGTCCACCCGACGCTGTCCGGCCGGGTGGTCCCGCTGTCGGATCGGCTGGGACCGGAGCACTACGCGCGCGACGGCGACATGCTCGGCGGCGAGGGGCTCTACCTCGATCTTCCGGGCTGGGGCTACAACCTGTTCGCGATCGGCTGACTCAGTAGCCGTAGCCGTAGCCGTGGTAGGGATGGTGGTAGTAGCCGGGGTAGCCGTAGGGCGCGATGATGCAGCCTCCGAGCGATGCCGTGAGCCCCGCGATCACGAGCAGCCTGCCGGCCCGCTGAAGCCATGTCCGTGTGTGCATAACAACCTCCATGACGTGGACGCTGACAGCACATCGTGCCCGCACTGAGGCATTTCCATGATTTGAGATCTCGCTTCGTAACGTCGCGCCGACCGGCGTCGCCAGCGGTCCCGGCCGCGGTTCCCCGCGGCGCGGTTCTGCTCTAGCCTGCGCAGCCTGCAGCAACAGCCGCCCGAGTGCCATGGACCTTATCGCCGCGCGCCTGAACAAGATCAGCCCGAGCCAGACCATCGCCATCTCGACCAAGGCGCGTGCGCTGAAGGCGGCGGGACGCGACGTCATCAGCCTCTCCGCCGGCGAGCCCGATTTCGACACCCCGGACAACGTCAAGCGGGCGGCGATCCGCGCGATCGAGGCCGGGCAGACCAAGTACACCGATGTCGCCGGCACGCCGGCGCTGCGCGCCGCGGTCGCCGAGCGCTTCCGGCTCGATTCCGGGCTCGACTACAGGCCCGACGAGATCATCGTCTGCACCGGCGGCAAGCAGGTGATCTACAACGCCATGGTGGCGACCCTCGAGCCAGGTTCGGAGGTGATCATCCCGTCGCCCTGCTGGGTCTCCTACCCGGACATCGTGGCCCTCGCCGACGGCGTGCCGGTGATCGTCCCGTGCGGCCCCAACCGCGGCTTCAAGCTCGAGGCGGGGGAGCTCGAGGCGGCGATCACGCCGCGCACCAGGTGGTTCTTCCTCAACAGCCCGAACAACCCCACGGGCGCCGCGTACTCGGCCGCCGAGCTCCGCGGCATCTGCGACGTGCTGCTGCGTCATCCCGATGTCTGGATCTTCACCGACGACATCTACGACAAACTGGTCTATGACGGCTTCCGGCCCGCCACCGTCGTGCAGGTCGAGCCGCGGCTGCGGTCGCGCACCGTGACCATGAACGGCTGCTCCAAGGCGTACGCGATGACCGGCTGGCGGATCGGTTTCGGAGCCGCGCCGGTGGCGCTGATCCGGGCGATGGACAAGCTGCAGGGCCAGTCCACCTCCAACCCGAGCTCGATCAGCCAGGCGGCGGCGCTGGAGGCGCTCACCGGGCCGCAGGACTTCATCGACGCCATGGTCGCTACCTATCAGGCACGACGCGACCTCGTGGTCGAGATGCTGAACCTCGCCCCCGGCATCACCTGCCACAGGCCGGAGGGCGCGTTCTACGTCTATCCCTCGATGCAGGGCTGCATCGGCAAGACCAGCGCCGGCGGCAGCAGGATCGAGGATGACGAGGGCTTCGTGACCGCGCTGCTGGAGGAGCAGGGCGTCGCCGCCGTGCACGGTGCCGCGTTCCTGTTCCCCGGCTATTTCCGCGTCAGCTACGCGACCGACACCGACAGCCTGCGCGAGGCCTGCGCGCGCATCCGCCGCTTCTGCGACGCGCTGCGCTGAGCGTGCCGGCTCCCGGCCTGCCGAGGCTCGCCTCGCGCCTGTCGGCCCTGGCGCTGCCGGCGACCGTCGGCATGGCGTCGCGCGCCCGCGCGCTGCAGGCGGCGGGGCATCGCGTCATCTCGCTGGCACTGGGCGAGCCGGACTTTGACACGCCGCCCGGGGCGATCGAGGCGGCGCACGCCGCAGCCCTCGCGGGAGACACCAAGTATCCGCCCACCGCCGGCACGGCGGCGCTGAAGCAGGCGATACGCGACAAGTTCGCCCGCGAGAACCGGCTGGTGTTCGCCGACGACGAGGTGATGGTCGCCAACGGCGGCAAGCAGATCCTGTTCAACGCGCTGATGGCCACCCTCGAGCCGGGCGACGAGGTGGTGGTTCCCGCACCCTACTGGGCGAGCTACCCGCTGATCGTGCGGCTGCTCGGCGGCTCGGCGGTGCATCCCGCCTGTCCGGAGGCGCTCGGCTTCCGGCTGACTCCGGCGGCGCTGGAGGCGGCGATCACCCCGCGCACCCGCTGGGTGATCCTGAACTTTCCCAACAACCCGACCGGGGCGACCTGCGGCGCGAGCGACCTGGCCGGCCTCGCCGCGGTGCTGCAGCGCCATCCGCGCCTCTGGATCCTGTGCGACGAGATCTACGAGCAGCTGATCCATGACGGGCCGCCGCACGCGTCGCTGGCGCAGCTGGCGCCGGCGCTGCGCGACCGGGTGCTGACCCTGAACGGCGTCTCCAAGACCTATGCGATGACCGGGTGGCGAATCGGCTATTGCGGCGGCCCGGCGCGGCTGGTCGAGGCGATGACGATCATCCAGAGCTACGCCACCTCCGGCGCCAGCAGCATCTCGCAGGCGGCCGCGACCGCAGCACTTCGCGGCGAGCCGGCCCGGGTCGCGGCGATGCGCGACACCTACCGGCGTCGCCGCGACGCGGCGGTGGCGGCGCTGCGGGCGATGCGCGGCGTCACCTGCACCGAGCCGCACGGCGCGTTCTACGTCTACCCCGGCATCGCCGGCTGCCTCGGTCGCAGCAGCGCCGGCGGGGCGCGGCTGGAGACGGACGAGGACTTCGCGCTCGCCCTGCTCGAGGAGCAGCATGTCGCGACCGTGCATGGCGGGGCGTTCGGCATGAGCCCCTACCTGCGCCTCAGCGTCGCCGCCGACGACGACAGCCTGCGCGAGGCCTGGACCCGCATGGCGCGCTTCTGCGAAGCGCTGCGCTAGAACACCCAGCGGGATGCAGAGCAAGCGGCTTTGCCCCCTCGACCCCATCGGAGGCGAGCCTTCGAAGACCGTCTTCAAGAATTGGGGTCTGGGGCCTGCGGCCCCAGCGGGTCAAGTGCGGAGCCCTTGCCTTCCTAGCGCCAGCTCGGCCCCATCGACCGCGCCGGCAGACGCCCCTCGCCGCGGAGGGTCCTTTCCGCAACCGCGCCGAAACCCAGACCAAGCGTCGCCCACAGGATGGCTTGCATCGCCACCGCGTCGAGCCTGAAATCCCACAGCACCACCGCCGGAAAATCCGCCGGAACCTCGTCAACCGAGGGCAGCAGCGCCGCGGCGACCGCCATCGAGACGACGTAGAGGGCCGCAGCGCTCAGCGCCGCCGGCCATGCACCGCGTCGCCTGACCAGGCGCTTGCGCAGCATCGCGGCACCCACCATCGCCGCAACCGAGAGCGACATCATGATGAAGTAGAGCCCGGTGCGCAGGCCTATGGTGTCGGGATGGCCGACCGCGGGCGGATCGGCCGGGTATTTCAGACTCGGAACGAGATGGCAGGCGAGGAACCCGCTCGCCGCCAGCAGACCAGAGACGGCACGCGCGCCGAGCGCCGCGACGCGGCCGTTCGCCGCGGCGAAGACCAGCGCGAACAGGCCCCCGAAGGCGGTGCTGTACACCATCACGCCGGTGAGCAGCCCGTAGCTCGCCTGCATCGCCCGGCTGACGAGCTCAGGTTCGCGGATATCGTGGACGCCCCGCGCGGCGTCGGCCTTCAGCCTCGCGTCGTCCAGCGCCGTCTCGAAGCCGATCGCGCGATCGACCTGCGGCTCGCCGAAGATCTTGGCGAAGCCGAACACGAGGAGCCCGGCGACGAAGCCCACGAGCATCCCGCGGATGAGCAGGGTCCTGACCACGATGCCCATGCTCGCTCAGTGGCAGGGGAACCCGAGCAGATGTCGGCTGTCATGCACCCACTCATGGACGTACATGCCCCTGATCAGGGAGGTGGCGCCCTCTTCAGCCCCGACGAAGTAGATCGCGAGCAGCATCAGCGCGCCGAAGATCAACCACGGCAGGATCTCGCGCACCGGAATGGGTGCGGCAACGCCATCGGGACCTATCGTCGTATCGGACATCTGACTGGCTCCTCGGGATCGAGCGTCCCGCCGGATTGCAACGACACCATGGTCAGGTCTGACTTTCGAACGGCACCGAAGAGCCGTCGATCCACAGTGGCGCGACCGTGCCGGAGTTGCACCGGCTTCCGTAACATGGCTGTCGTCGGATAGAGCCTTCCGCACCCTTGCTGTCAAATGGAGAATGGCGTGGTGAGCCTCCGCCTGACTCTCGTCGCCCACGCTGCGACCAGGGCGACGCGCGAGGCCGCGTTCCCGTCCGACGAGCCTCTGGAGCCGCTCGGCGCCACCAAGGCGGCGGCAATGGCCGCAAGCCTGGGCAGGGTCGACGAGGCCCGGACGAGCCCGGCCCGTCGCGCGGTGCAGACCGCGGCCGCGCTCGGGCTGGACGCCGCGGTCGATCCGGCGCTGGCGGACCTCGACCTGCGACGGGGGGCGGGCCGCTCGCTGGCCGATATAGAGACGTCCGATGCGGACGGCCTGCGACGATGGGCGAGCGATCCGGCTGCCGCGCCGCACGGCGGCGAGTCGATCGAAAGCCTCCTGCGGAGGGTGGCGGACTGGCTGGACGAAATGGCACGCCGCGAGGGGCGTCTGCTGGCCGTCACCCATGCCGCGATCATCCGCGCGGCCATCGTCGTCGCGCTGGATGCCCATCCCAGGACGTTCTGGCGCATCGACGTCGAACCGCTCGCCGTCGCGGTCCTGCGGAAGTGCCGTGGTGACTGGACGTTGCGGCTCTCGGCGCCGGGGCGGCTGACACCCCGCGACTGAACAAGGCAGCCAAGGGCTCTGCCCTTGACCCGCTGGGGCCGCCGGCCCCAGGCCCCGATCTCTGAGAAACTTGCCTCGCCCTCGCTCTGCCTTCGTCTCGTCGCTGTCGATGCGCTGGCCGTCGCGCGCTACGGGGCGAGGGCAGGTGGATCGGACGCCGGCCTGCCGCGCGACGACGCGCGCTCGCCGAAGAAGGCGCGGAAGGCGGCGGCGACCGTCTCCGGCGTTTCCTCGGCGACGAAGTGGCCGGCCGGCACCGGGCCGCCGCTGACCTCGTTGTCGACGCACTCGCGCCAGAGCTGCAGCGGGTCGTACCAGCCGCCGATGCGGCCGCGGTTGCCCCAGATCACCAGGACCGGGCAGGTCAGGCGCAGCCGGTGCCCGGCCTCGGCGGGTCGCGGCGAGGCCGCCCGGCTGTCCTCGGGCAGAGGGCTGCGCTGCCGCTTGCGCAGGCCGGCATGGGCGCGCAGGTAGTCGGCGACCGCCTCGGGGTGGAACAGCTGCGTGCTCTCTCCCGGCGCATCGCCGCGGAACCACTCGCTGGGGGCGCGGGTCATCAACGCCTCCGGCTTGGGATGCAGCTGCCCGAACCAGCAGCTCGGATAGCCGGACAGCGCGTACGCCATGTCGTTGCGGTTGATGTGCTCCGGGATCGGCACGATCTCCAGCGTGGCGAGGCGGAGCACGCGCTCGGGCGCATCGAGCGCCATCCGGCAGGCCACGTGGGCGCCCAGATCGTGTCCGGCGACGCCGAACCGGTGGTGACCCAGCCGACGCATCAGCCCCAGCAGCTCGTCCGCCAGCGCGGCTTCGCTGCGATGCGGCGAGAGATCCGGACAGACCAGGGTGAAGCGGTCGGCGAGGCGGGAGGCGACCGCATGCCACATCGCGTGCGTCTGCGGCTGCCCGTGCAGCAGCAGCAGGGTGGGTCCGGAACCGCCGGTGCGCACCCGCAGCGGGCCGCTCTCGTCGAGGGTGAAGCCGTCGAAGAACATGGCACTGCATACGCCTCCCGCCCGGCGCGGATCGAGGCTCGCGTGCATCGGCCGGCAAATCGTGGCAGAGCAGCCGGTCACCGCCGCGGGGATTTGCATGGCCGGCCTGGATCCCGAGGACTGGGGCGCGCTGCGTGCACTCGGCCACACCATGCTCGACGACATGTTCGACCGGTTGCAGGGCGTCGCCGCGGCACCGGTCTGGCGGCGCATGCCCGACACGCTGCGGACCGAGCTGCAGGCCGGCCTGCCGCGCGACGGCGCGCCGCCGGAGCAGGTCTACGCGGCGTTCCGGCGGCTGGTGGAGCCGTACGGCGTCGGCAACACCCACCCGCGCTTCATGGGCTGGGTGCACGGCGGCGGTACTGCGATCGGCATGCTCGCCGAGCTGCTGGCGGGCGGGCTGAACGCCAACCTCGGCGGCCGCGACCACGCCGCGATCGAGATCGAGCGCCAGGTGGTGCGCTGGGCCGCCGAGATGGTCGGCATGCCGACGGGAAGCGGCGGCTTGCTGGTCACCGGATCGTCGATGGCGAACATGATCGCGGTGCTGGTGGCACGCCGGCAGGCCGCCGGGCCCGAGGTGCGCACCGCCGGCGTCGGCGGCCTGGGGCTGGTGGGCTACGCCGGCGCCAGCGCGCATGGCTGCATCCCGCGCGCCTTCGACATGGCCGGCCTCGGCGCCGACGCGCTGCGCCGGATCGCCTGCGACGGCGAGCACCGGATCAGCCTGGCGGCGCTGCGGGACGCGGTGCGTCGGGACCGCGCCGACGGGCTGCGGCCGTTCCTGGTGGTGGGCACGGCGGGCACGGTGGATACCGGCGCGGTCGACGATCTCGCGGCCCTCGCCGCGTTCTGCCGCGAGCAGGAGCTGTGGTTCCACGTCGATGGCGCGTTCGCGGCCCTGGCGGCGCTGTCGCCGCGGCTGTGCCGCCAGCTCGACGGCATCGGCCAAGCGGACAGCCTCGCGTTCGACTTCCACAAATGGGCGCAGGTGCCCTACGACGCGGGCTGCATCCTGGTGCGCGAGGCGTCGCATCAGGCGGACGCATTCGCGCAGAGCCTCGCCTACCTGGCCGGCAGCGAGCGCGGCGTCTCCGCCAACCGGCCGTGGCCGGCCGATCTCGGCCCGGACCTCTCGCGCGGCTTCCGCGCGCTCAAGGTGTGGATGACGCTGAAGACCTACGGCGCCGACCGCCTCGGCCGGATGGTGGAAACGTGCTGCGACGTGGCGAGCCACCTGGCCGCGCGCATCGCCCGCGAGCCGGCGCTGGAGCTGCTGGCGCCGGTCCATCTCAACATCGTCTGCTTCCGGCTGCGGCGGGAGGGCACGGATCTCGACGCGCTGAACGCGGAGCTGGTGCTCGACCTGCACGAGGCCGCGATCGCGGTTCCCTCGACGACCACCATCGGCGGCAGGCGCGCGATACGCGCCGCCATCGTCAACCACCGCACCACCGAGGCCGATGTCGACGCGATGATCGACGGCCTGCTGCGTCTGTCCCACGCCAGAACCGTGAAGCGTCGACAGCGACGAGATGAAGCCGGAGCAGAGGGCCTTGCCCCCGACCCCATCAGAGGCAAGCCTTAGAAAACCGTCTTACGAATTGGGGCCCGGGGCCTGCGGCCCCGGCGGGTCAAGGGCGGAGCCCTTGGCTTGCTTGTCCAGCAGCCGCGAGCCGCCGCCGACGCGAACGAGCCGGCGACAGACGAACACGAGGGAGCCGTGTCGGGGTGATCAGCGAGACCGACATCGTCAGCGGGTTCACCTGGATCCTCGGCCGCGCTCCCTCGGCCGAGGAGATCGTCGCCATGCGGCAGAGCTACGCGACGCAGGATGTCGGCGCCGTCGAGGATTTCCGCCGCCACCTGATGGCGTCCGACGAGTTCCGCACCCAGCGGCTTGCCTTCCGCAAGGCCGGCGAGGTGAGGCCGGTCGAGGTTGGGCAGCCGAGGCTGGTGTTCCTGCACATCGAGAAGTGCGGCGGCACCACGCTGCACGCGATGCTCGCGCCGCTGTTTCCCGAAGATCGCGTCTGCCCGGAACGCGGGGACCAGCTCGGCGACTGGACCATCAACGAGCTGGCCCGCTACAGCCTGTTCAGCGGCCATTTCGACCTCGCCGTCTGCCGCTCGATCCCGGGTCGGCTCCGGATGCTGACCATGCTGCGCGAGCCGACCGCGCGGCTGCTGTCGCTGTACTATTTCTGGAAATCGCATCGTCCGCATCCGCAGCGCGACCTCTACGACCTGCTGAGGCTGGCTCGCGCCTGCAGCGCCGAGGAATTCTTCGGCCACCCCGCCGTGGTGCGGCACTGGAACATACGCAACGCCATCACCGGGCAGCTGACGCGCACCCGCAGCGCGATGCTGTCGTCGGACGACCTGATCCTGCGCGAACCCGAGGCCGCGCTCGAGCTTGCCTGGCGCGCGCTGCAGGACTTCACCGTCTTCGGCATCGTCGAGCGGTTCGAGGCCTCGCGGCTGCTGTTCAACCGGGTGCTCGGCCTGCAGATGCAGCCGATCGCGCCGCTTCAGGTGCTGTCCGAACTGGTGCGCGGCAACGACGCGTTCGTCCGCGTGCCGCTTGAGCCCGTGGGCGAGCGCCTGCAATCCTTGCTCGATCCGCTGACCGACATCGATCGCGTGCTCTACGGCAGGGCCCGGACCCTGTTCGAGCAGCGCGTCGCCTCGATGGCCGATCCGCCCGTGCCCGTCTCGCTGTTCCGGCAGGCCGCCACCTATGTTCGTCGGGCCAGGAGCTGACCACCGCCATGCTGCCCCGAGGCGGCGTCACGAGGCGATGAGCGCGCTGACCCGGTCCTGCTGCCGTAGCCAGGCCTGTCGCGCATCCTCCTCGAACAGCTCGGAGAGCTTCTGCATCATCGTGCCGCCGAGCTCCTCGGCATCGGTGATGGTGACGGCGCGACGATAGTAGCGGGTCACGTCGTGGCCGATGCCGATCGCGATCAGCTCGATCACGTTGCGGCCCTCGATCTCGCGGATCACCTCGCGCAGGTGGCGCTCCAGGTAGGAGCCGGCGTTCACCGACAGCGTGCTGTCGTCGACCGGAGCCCCGTCGCTGATCACCATCAGGATGCGCCGGCTCTCCCGACGCGCCAGCAGGCGCCGATAGGCCCAGAGCAGCGCCTCGCCGTCGATGTTCTCCTTGAGCAGCCCCTCGCGCAGCATCAGGCCCAGGTTGCGTCGCGCCCGCCGCCACGGCGTGTCGGCAGACTTGTAGACGATATGGCGAAGATCGTTCAGTCGTCCCGGCTCGCGCGGCTTGCCTTCCGCGACCCATCGCTCGCGGCTCTGGCCGCCCTTCCAGGCGCGCGTGGTGAAGCCGAGCACCTCCACCTTGACCGCGCAGCGCTCCAGCGTGCGGGCCAGGATATCGCCGCACATCGCGGCGACCGTGATCGGCCGGCCGCGCATCGAGCCGGAGTTGTCGATCAGCAGCGTCACCACGGTATCGCGGAAGTCGGTGTCGCGCTCGGTCTTGTACGACAGCGACAGCGTCGGGTTGACCACCACGCGCGCCAGCCGGCCGGCATCCAGGATGCCCTCCTCGAGGTCGAACTCCCAGGCCCGGGTCTGCTGCGCCATCAGCCGGCGCTGCAGGCGGTTGGCAAGCTTGCTGACTACGCCGTGCATGTTGAGCAGCTGCTGGTCGAGCTGCTGGCGCAGGCGGGCGAGTTCGTCGGCGTCGCACAGATCCTCTGCCGCCACCTCCTCGTCGAACTGCCTGATGAAGGCGCGGTAGCTGGGCGGCGCCGGCGGCTCGTGGCTGTCGCGCGAGGGCTGCGGGCCGCCCGGCCGGTCCTCGCCCTCCGCGGCACCCTCCTGGTCCTCGGACGGGTCCTCTTCCTGCTCGGTGCCGGTGTGGGCGAACTCCGGCAGCGCGCTCGGCTGCTGCTCGCTGCCCTCGTCGCCCTGGCTGTCGTCGGGGGCCGGGGGCTGGTCGTCGGCCTGCTCCTCGCCCGCGTCGGACTGCGCGGAGTCCTCTTCCGGCTCGGCCTCGAGCTCCGCCTCCGCCAGATCGTAGGCCGCCAGCAGGCGGCGCGCGGCGCGGGTGAAGGCGCCCTGGTCGTGCTGGCTACGCACCAGCTCGTCCAGCGCCGCCTGGGCGTTGCCGCCCATGGAGTCGCGCCATTGCGACAGCACGCGGCGTGCGGCGTGCGGCGTGCGGGATGCGGCCTGAGCCGTGTGCGGCGAGGCCAGCCCGAGCCAGAGGCCGACGATCAGCCCCGCCAGGACGACGGGGCCGGCCATCAGCGCCGCCGCGGTCTCCGGCAGGTGCCCTCCGTCGATCGCGCC
>CAXTOC010000060.1:11860-12262 GCA_964245725.1 uncultured Acetobacteraceae bacterium
CGCGCTGCCGCGACCGGGAGCTGGTCCTTGCGCGTGATGCGGTCGTAGCCGGCCTGCTCGCACTCCTGTGCCAGCCGCGCCTCGAGATTGGCCGCGACCCCGGTCATGATGCGTGAGCCGACCACCTCGATGCGCGCCTGCTCCAGCGCGTCGTAGACGTCGCGCGCGTCCCGGGTGCCCGGAGAACGCGCGGCGTGCACGGCGCTGTCGTGATGGCGCAGCCGCAGCGCGGCGGCGTCGGCCGCACCCCGAACCCGCGCCACGTCGCCGCCCGACAGGAATTGCGCGAGATGGTCTCGGGGCTCCAGCTTCCCGAACCCGCCGACCTGTTCAACCGGCCGGCGATGGCCGCCACCGCCTGACCGGCCGCCAGCGCCCATGAACTTCCTCCTCGCGCTCGCG
>CAXTOC010000061.1:0-12055 GCA_964245725.1 uncultured Acetobacteraceae bacterium
ACCCTGCACAACGAGGACGAGATCGTGCGCAAGGACGTGCGCGTCGGCGACCGGGTGCAGCTGCAGCGCGCCGGCGACGTGATCCCGCAGATCGTCGCGGTGCTCGCGGCGGGGCCGGACGACCCGCCGCGCGAGCCGCCGTTCCGCTTTCCCGACACCTGCCCCGCCTGCGGCAGCCGCGCCGAGCGGCCGCCCGGCGAGGTGGTCAAGCGCTGCACCGGCGGCCTGATCTGCCCGGCGCAGACGGTGGAGCGGCTGATCCACATGGTGTCGCGGAACGCCTTCGACATCGACGGGCTCGGCGAGAAGAGCATCGCCGAGTTCCACGCCGAGGGCCTGCTGCGCGCACCGGTCGACGTCTTCGGGCTGGCGCAGCACGAGCAGGAAATCGCCGCCCGCGAAGGCTGGGGACCGGTCTCGGCGGCGAACCTGGTGCGCGCGCTGCAGGCGCGGCGCACGATCCCGCTCGCGCGCTTCATCTTCGCGCTCGGCATCCGCCGCATCGGCGAGAACAACGCGCGCCTGCTGGCGCGGCACTACGGGAGCTACCGATCCTGGCGGACGCGCATGCAGGAGGCGACGGTGGTCGGTTCCGACGAGCGTCTGGCGCTCGGATCGATCACCGGCGTCGGCGGCAGCATCGCCGAGGAGCTGGCGCAGTTCTTCTGCGAGCCGCATAACCGCGACGCGGTCGACGCGCTTGCCGAGGTGCTCAGCATCGAGGACGAGGCGAGCCGGAGCGGCGGCGCGCTGTCGGGCAAGACGATCGTCTTCACCGGCAGCCTCTCGAGCATGACGCGCCCGGAAGCCAAGGCGATGGCCGAGCGGCTGGGTGCCAAGGTCACCGACAGCGTCTCGAAGAACACCGACATCGTGGTGCTGGGCGCGGATGCGGGATCGAAGGCGAAGAAGGCCGCCGAGCTCGGACTTGACACGCTCGACGAGGCGGGCTGGCGCGCGCTGGCCGGCCTGGACCGATGAAGCGGCCGATCTGCTCATGGCAGGTCGCCAGCGTCTTCGGTGCCGACAGCGATCCACGCGGTCATGCAGCTTAGGCGCGCTTTGGCCAGCGCAGGGCATAGAAGACGATCAGCGAGGTGAGCATGATCTCGGCAATCGTTACGAGCTTGTAGAACAAGGGCGAGCCGGGCAGCGTCAGAAGTTCGATCGCGCTATAGACAAGACCAAGGGCCACGTTCAGCCAGCGGCTCATCCAGGGGATCAGGCCCGCGGACAGGAAGATCATGAGCGACGGAACCGCGAGCATGACAGCCAGTCCGACGAGCACCGCATCGGTCGCGTGTCCCATCGGACCAAGATCCCCCCTGGCCATGGCCTCGACGGTTCCTGGCGTGTACAAGCTGAAGTAGTCGTTGTAGATATATAGAAACATCACCGACGCCCACAGCAAGGCGAGTTTGACGTTTGGCGGTGTCCTGAAATCCTCAAGCCGCCCTTGAAGATTGTTTGTCACTGAAGCCTCCAGAGGTTGGGTGCGTGTCCGTGAACTCCTGCGATCGGACGGCCTGACGACTGGACGCCTCCTGAGGCCGCGGAATCCATGGCAGTGGTTCATCTAGAGGCTATCGTGCGTCTCTCATCGGCTCCGCTTCATGCCTGAGCAGGTAACAGAAGGCGATCATGTGGAAGCGTGCGACCGGTGGTGGTGCACCCCTCGCAGTCCTTGACGAGCCGGCGCCGTCGTGTGGCTGATGCGCGGCCGCCCAAGGCGGGAAACCGGTCGGCATGGCGCGCCAGGCAACGCCGTGGCGCACAACTGGCGCAGGGCGTTGAACGACGCCCGCGTAGCACGCTTATCCCGCGGGGCCACCCCCGTCATCAGCGTCAGATACGGGACAACCGACGACCATTCCTCCGCGCGGGCCTCGCCCGGGTAGGACTCGCAAGGTGGCGCGAGAGGCATCCGTCCCCATCGCCGAGCCTCGCCGAAATGCACGACACCCTCTAGGCCGAACAGATGGCGCCACCCACCGCGAGATCGAGGGTCCGACTGGCGCGCCTTGTCGCCACTTTGCGGCGCCGCATCACGATCGGACCCAACGATCTTCTTCGTGATCCCAGGTATCGTCGCCTCTGGACCTCCGTGCTGGCCAGCTCGTTCGGCATGCAGATCATGCTCCTCGCCCTGCCGCTCACCGCGGCACTCTCGCTGCATGCCTCGCCGACCGCCATGGGCGTCCTCACCTCCATGGAGACGCTGCCGTTCGCCT
This sequence comes from uncultured Acetobacteraceae bacterium, assembly GCA_964245725.1. Classification (GTDB taxonomy): domain Bacteria; phylum Pseudomonadota; class Alphaproteobacteria; order Acetobacterales; family Acetobacteraceae; genus Lichenicoccus. The sequence goes on from CAXTOC010000061.1 coordinate 2,232, forward strand.
TGTTCTCGCTCCCGTCGGGCGTCTGGCTTGATCGCGTGCGCAAGCTGCCGGTCTATGTCGCCGGCGAGGTGACGCTCGCGGCAGCCGCCGCCAGCGTCCCGGTCGCCCGCTGGTTCGGCGTGCTGTCCGTCTCGTGGCTCCTGCTGGTCGCCTTCACCGTCGGTCTGGTCAACACCACCGCCGGCAGCGCCTCGCAGATCGTCCTCAACCAGATCGTCGGTCGCGACCGCCTCATCGAGGCCAACGCGAAGAACGCGCTCGCCAACTCCAGTGCCGAGGTTGCCGGGCCAGCCATCGCCGGCGCCCTCATCAGGCTGCTTGGAGCGCCCATCGCCCTGCTGTTCAACGCTGCCCTGCTGCTGATGTCTGCCATGATCCTCGGCGGCATCCGCATCGACGAGACGCCGTCGCGCGGCGCCGGCCGGTTCTGGTCCGAGCTGCTGGCCGGGGGCCGGTTCGTCCGCCGCAACCGCCTCCTGGTCGTGCTCGCCGGCTTCGTCGCGTCGTGGGAGTTCTTCAACGCCGCCGCGTCAGGCGTGAACATCCTCTTCGCCACGCGCACCCTGGCGATGTCCGGACAGAGCGTCGGCCTCTGCTATGTCGGCCTCGGGATCGGCACCGTGCTCGCGAGCCTGCTCGGCGGACGCCTCGGCCGGCATGTGGGTCCGGGTCGGTGCATCACCCTCGGCTTCGCGCTCACCGCCTCCGGCGCGCTGCTCCTGGCCGCTTCTCCCGCGGGACCCTGGGGACGCGCGGCTTTCGCCGTCGACCTCATGCTGCTCGGCGCCGGCGCGATCCTCATCTTCGTCAACTTCATCGCCCTGCGCCAGGCCGTGACGGCCGCGCCGATGCTCGGCCGCATGACGAGTATCATGCGGTGGCTGATCCTCGTCCCGGCCGGCCCGGGTGCGCTGATCGGCGGCTGGCTCGGACAGCACGAAGGCCTTCGCGCCGCGCTCGCTTTCACCGGCATCGGAGGCTGGCTGCTGACGATCACCGCCTGGCGCAGCCCGATGCTGCGCGCCATCACGGCGCTGCCAGGGTCAACCCCGCTGGAACCCGACCTCGCGACGGACCCGCTGCGGTGATCGCCACGCCGACCTCGAGAAGCTGATCGTCCCCGTCGGCGGTCGCGCGGGATTGCAGCCGAGCTCGGGATATGGCTGCCAGTCGTAGGCGGATACGGTCAGGTCTGTGCCGTTGGGCGAATCACGATCTCCCCGACATCGACGTCGTCCGGCTGCTCCACCGCGAATGCGATCGCCCGTGCGACCGCATCGGGAGACATCGCGATCTCGTCCCTCGTGCGGAGCAGCCGGTCCCTCATGTCCGGATCCGCCACCGCTCGCACGAAGTCGGTGTGGACGAAGCCGGGCGAGATGATCGTCACGCGAAGCTTTCCGCCGGCCTCCTGCCGCAAGCCTTCGGAGATGGCGCGCACGGCGAACTTCGTCGCCGAATAGACGGACTGGCCGGCGACCGTCCTGTGCCCCGCGGTGGAGGCGAGGTTGACGACATGCCCGAAGCCCTGGCGGCGGAACACCGGAAGTGCCGCGGCGATGCCGTACAGGACACCCTTGACGTTGACGTCGATCATCGCCTCCCACGCGTCGACGCGCAGGTCGTCGAGCATCGAGATCGGCCCGATGCCGGCGTTGTTGACGAGAACGTCCAGCCGCCCGAAGCGCGTGCCGGCGACATCCACGAGGGCCTCGACGTCCTCCCGCCGCCTCACATCCGTTCGCAAGCACGCGACCTCGGCCCCGCCGGCCTCGATCGACCGGGCGAGAGCCTGCAGCCGATCCTGCCCGCGCGCGCCGAGAACCAGTCTCGCACCACGTGCCGCCAACAGCAGAGCCGTCGCGCGGCCGATCCCGCCGCTCGCGCCGGTGACGACGACCACCTTCTCGGCCAGCTCGGTCATGCGCCTGGTGTCCCCCCGGAGCACGCGCGCGACCGCCCGCGGCCCCTCGTGCCCGATTATGGGCTGTTTGCCTGCATCCTCAACACCGGATGCCGGTCGCCTGAGCCGATCATCGCCCGGCTGCGAGAGCAAAGACCGACGATCCGGCAAATGTCGGCCCATGTTCGCAAGAGCGTGTCCAGGGACCGATCGATCGTCCGCATGATCCGCGCTTGCGCGGGCTGGCACACGGCTTGCTGGGCGAGAGCCGCTGCACAGCGAGGGAGGCAAGCAAGATGCCAGTGGTCGAAGCGAAACGTCACGCCATCGGCGATGCGCTCGTCGATTACGAGGAGAAGGTGTTCGAGGACGTGAAGGCGGAGGCGGGACAGAAGGCTCTCGTCACCTTCCACACCGTCGCTTTCGAGGGTTCCATCGGCCTGGTCAACCTGCTTCAGGCGACGCGGCTGCAGCGCAAGGGGTTCGAGACCTCGATCTTGCTCTACGGACCGGGCGTCACGCTGGGCGTGCTGCGCGGCTTCCCCCGCCTGGGCGACGAGGCGTTTCCGGGGCACCAGAACTTCAACAACCAGATCAAGAAGTTCATGGAAGAGGGCGGCAAGGTCTATGCCTGCCGGTTCTCGCTGCAGGCACTCTACGGACATGGCGAGCCGTCGCTGATGGAGGGTATCCGCCCGATCAACCCGCTCGACGTGCTCGACTGCATGCTGCTGCACAAGCGCGACAACGCCGTCATCATCGACAGCTGGACGGTCTGACGCGGACGGCGACGGAGAACCGCATGCGACGCTCGGTCAGGGCCGCCGCCATCCAGCTCGTGCCGGTGCTGGAGGACGGCACCGGCACCCAGGAGAAGATCCTGGCCGCGATCGCCGGAGCCGCACGGGACGGCGTGCAGATCGCGGTGTTCCCCGAGAGCTTCGTGCCGTACTACCCGTACTTCTCGTTCGTGCATCCCCCGGCGAGCATCGGCGCCGAGCATATGCGGCTGTACGAGAACGCCCCGGCGGTGCCGGGCCCGTTCGTCGACGCCGTGTCCGACGCCGCCCGCGCCGGCGGCATCGTGGTAGTGCTCGGGCTCAACGAGCGCGACCACGGCTCGCTGTACAACACCCAGCTGGTGTTCGACGCCGACGGCGCCCTGCTGCTCAAGCGCCGCAAGATCACGCCCACCTTCCACGAGCGGATGATCTGGGGACAGGGCGACGGTGCCGGACTGCGCGTGGTCGGCTCCGCCGTCGGGCGTCTCGGCGCGCTGGCCTGCTGGGAGCACTACAACCCCCTCGCCCGCTACGCCCTGATGACCCAGCACGAGGAGATCCACTGCGCGCAGTTCCCGGGCTCCATGGTCGGCCAGATCTTTGCCGAGCAGATGGAGGTGACCATCCGCCACCACGCGCTGGAGGCCGGATGCTTCGTGATCAACGCCACCGGCTGGCTCACCGAGGAGCAGCTGCGCGCGATCACCCCGGACACGGCGATGCACAGGGCGCTGCGCGGGGGCACCTGCTCGGCGATCGTCTCGCCCGAGGGCAGCCACTTGACGCCGCCGCTGCGCGAGGGCGAAGGCATGGTTGTGGCCGATCTCGACATGTCCCTGATCGTCAAGCGCAAGCGGATGATGGATTGCGTCGGCCACTATGCCCGTCCGGAGCTGCTCTCGCTGCGCCACGACCGCAGGCAGACGCCCACCGTCCACGACCTCAACAGCCCTGATCGGAGCGGCCAGCCGGATGTCCCAGACGATGTCTCTTCCCAGCACCACGACCACGCTGCCGCCGGAGCACCTGCTGACCGAGCTGCAATCGCTCGGGATGCGGCTGACTGAGGACGCCACCCGGAACGCGACCAGCGCCTCCTCCCGACGCGGCGGTGCCGGACCCTCCGATCACAAGGCGATCCGCATCGGCGGCCACACGGTGATGGTGCCGATCCACACCGCACCCTCGCGCCGCTCGCCGTTCAGCGCGCTGCCCGCCGGCGCCGACGGCGCGGCCACCTTGCTTCGCGACGGCGTCGCGGTCGGCCGCATCGCCTTTCCCAGGCAGCCGCGCTTCTATGCGCTGCAGACCTTCGACGGCGTGCCCTACTGGAAGATCGCGATGCTGCACGGCGCCGACGTGCTGGCGACCACCGTGCTGCAGACCTGCATACGCTACGCCGACCGGCGCACCGCGTGCCAGTTCTGCGCCATCGGCCAGTCGCTGCAGGCCGGACGCACCATCGCGCACAAGACGCCCTCGCAGCTGGCCGAGGTCGCGCGCATGGCCGTGCTGCTCGACGGCGTGAGGCACATGGTGCTGACCACCGGCACTCCGAACACGCTCGATCGCGGCGCCGCCATCCTGTGCGACAGCGTGCGCGCGATCAGGCAGGCGGTCGAGCTGCCGCTACAGGCGCAGTGCGAGCCGCCGCGCGATCCCGGCTGGTACGGCCGGCTCAGGCAGGCCGGCGTCGACAGCCTGGGCATGCACCTGGAGGCCGCCACACAGGCGGTGCGCGCGCGCATCATGCCGGGCAAGGCCACGGTCAGCGTCGAGCGCTACCTCGACGCCTTCCGCGACGCAGTACCGGTGTTCGGCCGCGGCCAGGTCAGCACCTACCTGCTCGCCGGCCTGGGCGACAGCGTGGCCGAGATCCTGTCGCTGTGCGAGACCCTGATCGGGATCGGCGTGCACCCGTTCGTGGTGCCTTTCGTGCCGATCGACGGCACGCCGCTCGAAGGCCACGCGCCGCCTTCGGCCGACTTCATGCGTCAGCTGCTGGTGCCGCTGGCGCGCATGCTGCGCGACGGCCGGCTGCGCTCCGCAGACGTCAAGGCCGGCTGCAGCCGCTGCGGCGCCTGCTCGTCGCTGTCGGCCTACGAGGCCGCGTGAGATGCTCTACGAGGACCGCATCGCACCCTTCGTACCCGGCGAGTTCCGCGTCAAGCTGGCCAGCGAGGCGTGGGAGCGTCGCGGTCACCATCGGCTGCGCCGCGCGATCTTCTGCGACGAGCAGGGGATCTTCGAGGCCGACGATGGCGATGCGACCGACGCCGAGGCGCTGCCGATCGTGGCGCTGAGCTGCATCGCCGGCGCCGCCGATCAGGTGGTGGGGGTGGTGCGAATCCATCAGCCGCGGCCGCGCCTGTGGTGGGGCTCGCGGCTCGGCGTGCACGCCGATTTCCGACGCGTCGGCAGCATCGGCGCCGAGCTGGTGCGGCTCGCCGTCTGCACCGCGACCGCGCGCGGCTGCGACCGGTTCCTCGCGCACGTGCAGGCGCAGAACGTCGAGTTCTTCGAGCGCCTGCACTGGACCTCGCGCGAACAGCTGCTGCTGCACGGACGGCCGCATCACCTGATGCAGGCCGAGCTGGAGCATTATGTGCCGCACGGTCGTCCGGTGCTCGGCTTCCTGCGGCCGCAGCAGCGGCAGCCGCGACGGGCGGCGTGAGCGAGCTCGCCGCTCTCGCCCTGACGCTGCGCGACGGCGTCGGCCTGCGGCACAAGCGCGACATCGCCCCGGTGATCGCGGCACTCGGGCTCGGCGACGCCGCGATCCGGGTCGGCGACGACTGTGCGGCGCTCCCGGACGGCGACGGCTGGCTGCTGCTCGCGATCGAGGGCTTCCTGCCGTCCTTTGTAGCGCGCGATCCGTTCTTCGCCGGCTATTGCGGCGTCATGGTCAACCTGAGCGATATCGCCGCGATGGGCGGCAGGCCGCTCGCCATCGTGGACGCGATCTGGAGCCGCGACGGCGATCAAGCCCGCCCGCTGCTGCAGGGGCTGCGCGCCGGCGCCGCCATCTACGGCGTGCCGATCGTCGGCGGCCACACCAACAGCCGCGGCGAGGGCGAGCAGCTCGCGGTCAGCGTGCTCGGACGCGCGAGCCGGCTGCTGACCTCGTTCGACGCGAGGCCCGGCGAGCAGCTGCTGGCGGCGATCGACCTGCGTGGCCGCTTCCGAGTGCCGTTCGACTGGTGGGACGCGAGCTCGGAGTGCACCGATCCGTCCCGCCTGCGCGACGACCTGGAGCTGCTGCCGCGCCTCGCCGAGAGCGGGCTGTCGGCGGCGGCCAAGGACATCAGCATCGGCGGGCTGATCGGCACCGCCATCATGCTCGCCGAATGCTCCGGCATCGGCCTGTCGATCCGGCCGCACGACGTGCCGCGTCCGCCGGACGCGGACCTTGCGCGCTGGCTCACCGCGTTCCCCTCGTTCGGCTTCCTGCTGACCTGCACCGACGACGACAGCGCCGCCGTGATCGACCGCTTCGCCGCGCGCGGCATCGACTGCGCCGCGATCGGACGCTGCGAGTCCGGCAGCCGGATCGAGCTGGTCGAGGGCGCCGAGCGACAGGTCGTGCACGACCTGGCGGCGGCGCCGCTGACCGGCTGCGGGCGCGACGCCGCATGAGCCGGCCCTGCATCGGCATCTTCGCGCACTCGACGAACCCGCGCGGCGGCGTCGTGCACGCCATGCAGCTCGCCGAGGCGCTGTGCGACGCCGGCGAGGACGCGATCCTGCTGGCGCCGTCGCCATCCGCTCGCCGCTTCTTCCGCCCGGCCCGGTGTCCGACGATCCTGGTGCCCGCGGCCGAGGCGCCCGACGACGTCGAACAGCTGGTCAGGACCCGGCGGCAGGAGATCGCGGCCTTCTTGCGCTCGCCTGCGGCACCGCATCTCGACATCGTGCACGCGCAGGACTCGATCAGCGCCCTGGCCCTCTCCGACCTGGTGCGTGAGGGCCGCCTCGCCGGCTTCGTGCGCACCGTGCATCACCTCGACGCGTTCGAGAACCCTCGGCTCGCCGCGTGGCAGGACGAGGCGGTGCGCGGCGCCTCGCGACTGTGCTGCGTCAGCGCGCTGTGCCGGACGCAGCTCGAGCGGCGCTTCGGACGCAGCGCCGCCTGGGTCGGCAACGGTGTCGATGCCGCGCGTTTCGCGCCGCGCGACCGGCGGCCGGACGGACGCCGCACCATCCTCGCGATCGGCGGCATCGAGGCGCGCAAGAACACGCTCGGCACGCTGCGCGCCTTCCTGCGGCTGATGCGCCGCCCCGAGGCCGCCGACCTGCACCTGGTCATCGCCGGGGGCGCCACGCTGCTCGATCATGCCGGCTACCGCCAGGCGTTCGACCGGGAGCTGCGCGCGAGCGGCCATGCCGACCGGGTGGTGATCGCGGGCGTGGTCGAGGATGCCGAGATGCCGTCGCTCTACCGTGCCGCCGCGATGCTCTGCTTTCCCTCCCTGCAGGAGGGCTTCGGGCTGTGCGTCATCGAGGCGATGGCCAGCGGCATCCCGGTTGTCGTCTCGCGGGGCGCGCCGTTCGACGAGTACCTGGAGTCCGGCGACGCCGTACGCGTCGACCCCGCCGACCCGGTCTCGATCGCGGACGGGATGCTGCGCGCGCTGCGTCCGGAGACGAGACTTCATGCCCGCACGAACGGCCCGCAGCGCGCACGTGGCTTCGGCTGGGATCGTGTCGCGGCACGTCACCGCGTGCTCTACGAGCAATACCTGATGGAGCTGTGCCAGCATGCCTGAGATGCGGTTCCAGCTGCTCTGGCCGGACGGCTCGGAGACGCTCTGCTACTCCCCCTCGCTGGTGGTCGCGGAGCATCTCCGCGAAGGCGCATCATACGGCGTGGCCGACTTCCTCGGCCGCGTCGGCACGGCGCTGCGCATCGCGAGCGACCGGGTACAGCAGAGGTACGGCATGCCGTGCGCCCGCGCGCACGCCCAGCTGGCGCAGATCAACGCCCGCGCCGAGAGCTTCGCGACCCTCGAGGACGCATCCGTAACCGTCCTGAGGTTCCTCCGATGAGCACCACCCGCCATGACGTCGTCATCGTCGGCGCGGGCCAGGCCGGGCTGTCGGCGAGCTGGCAGCTGACGCGGCAGGGCATCGACCACGTGGTGCTCGAGCAGCACCGGCCGGCGCATGCCTGGCGCAGCGAGCGTTGGGACAGCTTCTGCCTGGTGACGCCGAACTGGCAGTGCACGCTGCCGGGCTATCCCTACGACGGTCCTGATCCACACGGCTTCATGCTTCGCGACGAGATCACGCGCTATGTCGAGGACTACGCGGCCTCGTTCGACGCACCGGTGCGCAGCGGCGTGCGCGTGGTGTCGCTGCGGCCCTCGGGCGACGGCTACCTGATCCGCAGCGACGACGCCGCGTTCTCCGCCGGACAGGTGGTGATCGCCACCGGCGGCTATCACGAGCCGATCCTTCCCGCCTGCGCCGCCGGGGTCGATGCCGCCGTCGCGCAGATCCAGTCGTCGGACTACCGCAACCCGCACGCGATGCCCGAGGGGGCAGTCCTGGTGGTCGGCACCGGCCAGTCCGGCTGCCAGATCGCAGAGGATCTGCACCTCGCCGGACGCCAGGTGCATCTGTGCGTCGGCGAGGCGCCGCGTGTGGCGCGTCGCTACCGCGGCCGCGACGTGGTCGAGTGGCTGCACCTGATGGGATACTACGACATCCCGGTGGACGAGCACCCGCTGCGCGAAGGGGTCCGCGACAAGACCAACCACTACGTGACCGGCCGTGACGGCGGCCGCGACATCGACCTGCGCCTGCGCGCCGCGGAAGGCATGCAGCTCTACGGCCGCCTGCTCGACATTGAGGGCAGCCTCGCCCGCTTCACCCCCGACCTCGCGCACAACCTCGACGCCGCCGACGCGGTCAACGAGAGCATCAAGCGCAGCATCGATGGCTGGATCGCGAAGCGGGCCATCGAGGCTCCGGCCGAGGCGCCGTACGCGCCGCCCTGGCGCCCGGCGGCCGAGCGCCTGTCGCTGGATTGCCGGGAGGCCGGCATCAACAGCATCGTCTGGTGCATCGGCTTTCGGATGAACTTCGACTGGGTGGATGCGCCGGTGTTCGACGATCGCGGCGTGCCGCGCCACCATCGCGGGATCACCGCGCAGGACGGGCTGTACTTCCTCGGCCTGCCCTGGCTGCACAGCTGGGGCTCCGGCCGCTTCTCCGGCATCGCCCGCGACTCCGCCCACGTCACGGAGGCGATCGTGCGGCGCCTGCGGTCCTGAGCAGCCGCTCGCGCCGGCCGACGTCCGCTGGCTGCGGCGGCTCGGCCACGTCCCGGGCCCGATCTACCGCCATCGCGCCGCGGCGCACTGGCAGGCAACACCGCGCGTGGCCGCGCGGTCTTTTGCTCCGGGCGTCGCCGCGCGGGCTTTTGCTCCGGGCGTCCCCGCGGGGTCTTCGGCTCTGGTCGATGGCTTCGAGCCGCTTGAGACCGCGGGTTCGAGGATTGGCGGACGTCGGCCGGCTAGACCTGCGGGAGGATCATGGTCGGCAGAGGTGTAGCGTAATCACCCTTCCTCCGGCGCAGCCTGTACTTGCTCTGGTAGTCGCGCCGCTGCTTCGCCACTTCGTCTAAGGCGATGCCCGAACTGGCCCGGAGGTTGAGGCTTTCGTTCATGCCGAACATCGGGATGCTGACGCACATCTCGCTTCTCTCGACGGAGATGTCGCTGATGCCCATCGATTTGTTACCGAACCAGACCGAGAGCTTCTGGTAGACCGTGAAGTCTCTTTCGGGAATAAGGATGCTCGATCTGCGTTTGACATGCGGTGACGTGACGATCGACCTGACGGGTTCTCGGGCACGGCGATCAAGTTCTTGCAAGGGAACGACCCGATCTTGTCGGCGTGCTCGCGGACTTCTTCGATCCAGCTTTCTCTTCCATGGCCACCTCGGACGGCTCTTGCAGCGGAATTGCCCTGCCTCCCGAGCCGAAGCATCCAGCGCCGCCAGATCGTCTCCCGGAGCAAGCTGCGCCTGCCTTCCGCCGAGCTCAATTGCTGGAGCCGGCGACGCTTCACGACCGCAGATCAATCCATCACGTCCTTCAGCCACGAGCAGCGAACTTGGCTCGGGGGTCCGGGGC
>CAXTOC010000062.1:0-11150 GCA_964245725.1 uncultured Acetobacteraceae bacterium
TGCACCGGTTGTCGCGCCAGCGGCACCGCCGGGTAGCTACGTGCGGACGAGATAATCGCTGAAAGCATCTAAGCGAGAAACTCACCTCAAAACCAGGTCTCCCAGGAGCAATCCAGGAGGGCCGTGATAGACCATCACGTCGATAGGCCAGATGTATACATGCAGCAATGCATTCAGCTAACTGGTCCTAATCGCCCAACAGGCTCAACACCACACACACGCACAGCAGTCACCCACACACCCTCACCCCTCTCGCATGCCGCACACGCACCAACCCACCACACGTCCCACCCCACCGGCACATACCGGCTGGCTCGGACGACCTGGTGGCCATGGCGGGGCGTGACCCACCCGATCCCATCCCGAACTCGGCCGTGAAAACCCCCAGCGCCCATGATACTGCACCCCAAGGTGCGGGAAAGTCGGTCGCCGCCAGGTCTTCCAAACCAACCACACACATCACCCACGCGGGGTGGAGCAGCCCGGTAGCTCGTCAGGCTCATAACCTGAAGGTCACAGGTTCAAATCCTGTCCCCGCAACCAGAACATCGTCAGGCCGTCACGGTGCAGCCTGCCCGGTCAGGGCGTGAACTGCAGCCGCGCTAGGCGCGCATACAGGCCGTCCTGGCGCACCAGCTCCGCATGCGTGCCGGTGGCAATCACCCGACCCTGATCCAGCACGATGATGCGGTCGGCGCGGCGCACCGTCGCCAGGCGATGCGCCACCACCAGGGTGGTGCGGTCGCTGGCGAGACGCGTCAGCGCCTGCTGCACCGCGCGCTCGGACTCCGCATCCAGCGCGCTCGTCGCCTCGTCGAGCAGCAGGATCGGCGCGTCGCGCAGCACCGCGCGCGCGATCGCGATGCGCTGCCGCTGCCCGCCGGACAGGCGCACGCCCTTCTCGCCGAGGAAGCTGTCGTAGCCCTGCGGCAGATCGTCGAGGAAATCCGCGGCCGCCGCTTCGGCGGCAGACCGGACCTCGGCGTCGCTGGCCTCCGGACGGCCGTAGCGTATGTTCTCGCGCGCGGTCGTGCTGAAGATCACCGGGTCCTGCGACACCAGGCCGATGCGCCGGCGCAGCGCCGACGGATCCACCGAGGCAATGTCGACGCCGTCGATCCGGATCACGCCCTCCTGCGGATCGTAGAAGCGCAGCAGCAGCTGGAACAGGGTGGTCTTGCCGGCGCCGGACGGGCCGACCAGGGCGGTGAAGGTGCCGGGCGCGATGTTCAGGTCGATGCCGTCCAGCGCTGGTCGGTCGGGACGGGTGGGATAGCGAAACCTTACCGCCTGCACGCCGATGCGGCAGGCGGGCAGGCGGCTGCCCCGCGCCGCCTCTGCGCCGGGCAGCCGCGCCGGACGAACCGGCGCGGTGATCTCCGGCCGCGCGTGCAGCAGCTCCAGGATGCGGTCGGCAGCGCCCGCGGCGCGCTGCATCTCGCCCCACAGCTCGCTCATCGCCGATGCCGAGGTGGCGAGCAGGACGGCGTAGAACACGAAGGCCGAGAGCGCGCCGCCGGTCAGCCGGCCCTCGATCACGTCGCGGCCGCCGATCCACAGGCTCAGCGTGATCGCCCCGAAGCCGAGCAGGATGACCGCCAGGATCAGCGTGGCGCGGCTGCGCACGCGCTGCAAGGCGGTGGCCACCGACTGCTCCACCAGGGTGGCGAAGCGGCTGCGGTCGATCGCCTCGTGGGTGAAGGCCTGCACCGTGCGCAGGAAGCTGACCGTCTCCTCGGCGTAGGTGCTGAGGTCGCCGACCCGATCCTGTGCCGCGCGCGACAGGCGCCGCTCCCGCCTGCCGAACAAGATCACCGGCGCCAGCACCAGCGGCACCACCAGGAAGATGACGCAGGCGAGCTTGGCGCTGGTGACGATCAGCATCGCGAAGGCGCCGACCAGCATCAGCAGGTTGCGGATCCACTGCGAGACCGCCGAGCCGATCAGCGCCTGCAGCACCGAGACGTCGGCGGTGAGCCGGGTCAGGATGTCGCCGGTGCGCGCGCTCTCGAAGAAGCTCGGAGACAGCGAGACGATGCGCTCGAACGCGTCGCGCCGGATGTCGGCTGCGACCCGCTCGCCGAGCCAGGAGACCAGGAAGAAGCGGGTGCAGGTGGCCGCGGCGAGCGCCGTGACGATCGCCGCCATCGCCAGCGCCGCCTCGTTCAGGCGGGCCAGGCTGCGATGGCCGAAGCCGCCATCGATCAGCTGGCGCAGGCCCTGGCCGAGCCCGAGCACGAGGCCGGAGGCGACCAGCAGCGCGAGCGAGGCCGCGAGCACCCGCCAGCCATAGGGCCGCAGGTAGCTCAGCAGCAGGCTCAGCGAGCCCAGCCGCCTGAGCCCCGGAGCGGGTGAGGCGGCAGGGACGGGCTTCACCCGCTGCTCGGGCCGCCGAGGCCCGCGAAGCGCTGTCGGGTGATCAGCGCCGCGGTCTCGGCCTCGCGGCCGCAGGCGACGATGCCGACGACCTCGCCCTGGTGCATCAGGCGCACGAGGAAGTCGCCGGCATCGAGGTCGCCGTCGATCTCCACCCGGTCCAGATCCTGCGAGAGCCCGAAATACTCGTAGCGCTTGCCGTAATGGTAGGTCCAGAAGAACGGCGGCTGATCCAGCCGGGCGACCTGCCCAAGCATGCCGGCCGCCGCGATCCGCGCGTGCTGCTGGGCGACCCGCCAATGCTCCACCCGGACCTGCTCCCGCGCGCCGAGCGGGAAGCGCGCGACGTCGCCGGCGGCGAACACGTGGTCGGCGGCGCGCATGGCCGCATCGACGACGATCCCGCCATCCTCCGTCCTGCGCAGGCCGCTCGCGAAACCGCTCGCGGGCAGGATGCCGAGGCCGACCAGCACCAGGGTCGCCGGCAGTCGCTGCCCGTCATCCAGCACCACGCCGGAAGTCGCGGGGTCGCCCTCGATGCGAGCGAGCCGGCGTCTGCCGAGGAAGCGCACGCCATGGCGCTCGTGCAGCCGCCGGAACATCGCGCCGACCGGGGTGCCGAGCTGGGCCGCGAACGGCAGCTCGTCGGGCGACACCACCGTGACCGGGATCTGCCGCTCGCGCAGCGCCGACGCCGCCTCCAGGCCGATGAAGCTGGCGCCGGCGACGACCACCTGCGCCGCCCTGCCGCGGGCCGCATCGCCCTCGATGCGGTCCAGGATCGCCGCGGCGTCCTCGCGCGAGCGCAGGGTGTGCACGCCGGGACGCTCGCCGCCCGGGACCGGCAGCGGCCGTGGCGTGCCGCCGGTGGCGATCAGCAGCTGGTCGTAGTCGAGGAAACTGCCGCCGCGCAGCGCCAGCCGCCGGGCCGCCTGGTCGAGGCCGACCGCCTCGTCGTGCAGGCGCTCGATGCGGTGCGCGCGGTAGAACGCCGCGTCGCGCAGCGGGGTGGCCTGATCCGGCGGCATGGCGCCCTGCAGCACGAACTTGCTCAGCGCGGTGCGGTCGTAGGGATCGCCGGCCTCGTGGCCCAGCAGCACGATCCGCCCAGAGAAGCCGAACTCGCGCAGCGCGCAGGCGGCGGCGGTTCCGGCGGCGCCGGCACCGACGATCAGCATGCAGCGCCGATCGTCCGCGGCATGCTCGTCGTCGCGTCGCGGCGGCGGCGTGACCGCCTCGGTGGACACCATCACGCGGCCGTCCTCGACCAGGACCGGATAGCGGGTCAGCGGCTCGAGCGCCGGCGGCTCGAGCAGCGCACCGCTGCGCAGATCGAAGCTCGCCTTGTGCCAGGGGCAGACGATGCGCCCCTCGCAGACCGCACCCTCCCCGAGCGGCGCGCCGGCATGCGGACACGCCGCACGGTAGGCGTGGACCAGATCGCCGTCGCGCACGAGCAGGATCTCGAGGTCGCCGATCTCGACGCTGCTCGCGGCACCCGGCGCGAGGCCCGCGAGTGTTGCCACCTGATGCATCCGGTCGCTCCTGTGCCTGGATCGAGTGCTCTGAACGCCGCGGTCGCCCCGAAGATGTGACAGCCGCGCGATGGGCGCGCCGGCGCCGTCCGGCTCGCCGGGGGTCGGCCCCTATGAAGCCCTCACCGGCGTGGTAGGAATAGCCGCTGCAGCAGGGGAGAGTGCCGGATGCGGCCCTGGATGATCGCAACCATGCTCGTCGCCGCGACCGACATCGCCCTGTTCGCGGCGCCGGCCCGTGCACAGCTGCTGAACAGCCTCCAGGGCGCCGCCGGCTCCGGGAGCGGGCTGGGCGGCGTGTCGATGCCCTCCGTCGGCTCGGCGAGTGCTGGCAACCTCGCCGGCGTGCTGCGGTACTGCGTGCGCAACAACTATCTCGGCGGGACCGGCGCGTCCTCGGTGGAGAGCGGGCTGGTCGGCAAGCTGGGACCCGGCGCGACCCGGAGCAGCCAGTTCACCGCCGGCGATCAGGGCACGCTGCAGACCGGCGGAGGCCAGAGCATGAGCCTCGGGGGAGGCGGGCTGAAGGCGAAGCTGACGCAGAAGGTGTGCGGCCAGGTGCTGCAGCATGCCCGCTCGCTGATGTAGCGGGCGTGCTGCGAGCGGCGGAGCTAGGGCACGATCCGATCGCATAGGCTCACGGATCATGCTCTAGCCTGTCGTCTTGATGAGCATCATCCGATCAACGATTCTGCTCGATCGGATGATGCTCTAGATGCCGGCCTTCTGGCCGGACGCGGTCAGCTCCATGAAGCGTTGCGTGGTCGAGGCGATGTGGGCGCCGATCCAGTCGGCCATCCGCTGCTCCTCGCTCAACAACTGCCGCAGCAGCGGCACCGAGGCATCGTCGCCGAGCCTCTCAGCCATCGCGATCAGGCTGGTGTAGCCGGCGATCTCCTGATGCTCGAAGGCGAAATTGGCGAAAATGTTCTTCAGCACCTCGTCCGGGGCCGGTGCGTGCAGCGCCGCCGCCATGTTGCCCATCACCGAGCTGATGGCGTTCTTGGCGGTCGACGCGCTGGTGCCGTGCCGCTCCAGGATCGCGGTCAGCCGTTCGCCCTGCGCCTCGGACTCGACGTTGTGCTGGCGCAGCTGCGCGGCCATCTCCGGGTAGCGTTCCAGCCGCTCGAGCTGACGCTGCGTCAGCTCGATCGCGGCCACCTCCAGCGCGTGCATGTTGCGCAGGCCGGTATGGTAGGCTTCGTGCACCGCATCGCCGTGGGCGTCGGATTCCGTGGTTCGCTCCGAGCGTGTTGGTGCCCGTGCTACGTCGCGTCGTGCATCGGGTTCGGCGCGAACGGGCTGATAGGCACCGCGCCGCCTCACGTTCGCTCGACCCCGGCGTCTGGCCGATGCGGCGCGGGCGGGCTAGCCTCGCCCGAGATCGGCGAGAGGGCAGGCGATGAGGATCGGAAGGTGGCTGGCGATGTCGGCCTCGGCCGCACTGCTGGCAGGGTCGATGCCGCTGCTGGCGGCGGCGACGGACACCGCAGCGCCGCCGAGCCCGATACGCCCGGTGCTGGACCGTTATCACGGCACCGTCGTGCGCGATCCGTATCGCTGGCTCGAGGACGGCGCGGCACCGTCGGTCGTCACCTGGTCGGCGGCGCAGAACCGCCGCACCCGCGCCTATCTCGACGATCTTCCGGCGCGCGCCGGCCTGCACGCACGGATCATGGCCGCCGCGTCCAGGACCTCGCCCTCCTATCACGCCCTCACGCTCACCGCCGGCAGGCTGTTCTCGCTCACCGTGCAGCCGCCGCGGCAGCAGCCGATGGTCACCGTGATGCCGCGTTCCGCCGATCCTGCCGCGTCGCGCGTCGTGGTCGATCCGAACGCGCTCGATCCGTCGGGCCAGACCGCGATCGACTGGTTCGTGCCCTCGCCGGACGGCAACAGGGTGGCGGTCTCGCTGTCCCGCAACGGCAGCGAGGACGGCACCGTGCACGTGTTCGACGTCGCCACCGGCCGCGACACCGGCGAGGCGGTGCCGCGGGCACAGTATCCGACCGCCGGCGGCAGCCTGGCCTGGCGCGCGGACAGCTCGGGCTTCTGGTACACGCGCTACCCCGGCGCCGAGCGCCCGGCCGCCGAGCGGCACTTCCACCAGCAGGTGTACTACCACGCCCTCGGATCGGATCCGGCCCGGGACCGCTACGTGCTCGGCGGCGACTTCCCCAAGATCGCCGAGATCGCGCTCGACGCGCGGCAGAATTCGCACGCGGTGCTGGTCTCGGTGGCGGACGGCGACGGCGGCGCGTTCGAGCAGTACGTGATCGCGCAGCAGGACGGCCGCATCGCCCAGGTGAGCCGCTTCGACGATCAGGTGGTGGCCGGCACGATCGGGCCGGACGACGTGCTCTACCTGGTCTCCAAGAAGGACGCGCCGCGCGGCAAGATCCTGTCGCTGCCGCTCACCGATCTCTCGCTGTCGCACGCGCGCACGCTGATCGCGCAGGGTGATGGCGCGATCCAGGGCGGCGGCGAGTTCGGTGGGGTTCCGGTGGTGGTGACCCGCGACTCGCTGTATCTGCGCGAGCTGGTCGGCGGCCCCTCGCGGGTGGCGATCTTCGGCCATGACGGCACGCCGAAGGGCGAGATCGCGCTGCCGCCGATCGCCGCGGTGGACGAGCTCGAGCCGGCCGGTCCAGGCCGCGTGCTCTACGGCGTGCAGACCTACCTCGAGCCCTACCGGGTGATGCAGTACAACGAGGGCTCGGGCGCCAGCAGCGCGACCCGGCTGGCGGAGACCAGCCCGGTGCGTTTCGACGATGCCGAGGTGGTGCGCATCACGGCCCTCTCCAAGGACGGCACCAGGGTCCCCGTCAACATCATCCGCCGCCGCGCCGCCCGTCCGGATGGGCGGCGGCCGACGCTGCTGTACGGCTACGGCGGCTACGGCGTGTCGATGACACCGCGCTTCGCCGGTGCGACGACCCGGCTCTGGCTCGACGCCGGCGGCGTCTGGGCGATCGCCAACCTGCGCGGCGGCGGCGAGTACGGCGAGGACTGGCACACCGACGGCGCGCTGACACGCAAGCAGCACGTGTTCGACGACTTCCTCGCCGCCGGCCGGGCGCTGATCGCGGCGGGCATCACCACGCCGCCGCACCTCGCCGCCATGGGCGGCAGCAATGGCGGGCTGCTGATGGGGGCGGCGCTGACCCAGGCGCCGTCGATGTTCCGCGCCGTCGCCTCGATGGTCGGCATCTACGACATGATGCGCATCGAGCTCGACCCGAACGGCGCCTTCAACGTGACGGAGTTCGGCAGCGTGACCGACGCCGCGCAGTTCAGGGCGATGCTGGCCTACTCGCCGTACCAGCACGTGCGCGACGGCGTGCGCTACCCGGCCGTGTTCATGGCCACCGGCACCCACGACGGCCGCGTCAACCCGGCGCAGTCGCGCAAGATGATCGCGCGCCGGCAGGCGGCGACGGCGTCCGGCCTGCCGGTCTACCTGTCGATCAGCGAAAAGTCGGGGCACGGCATCGGCAGCGCGCTCAGCGTGCGCGTGGACCAGCAGTCCGACGCCCTGGCCTTCCTGTTCGACCAGCTCGGCATGACGCTGCCGGCGGGCATCGACTGAGCGGCGCCGTCGGCCTGAGGAGAGCGGGGAGATCGATGTTTTCGGGGATCATAGAGTGCCTGGGCCGCGTGCGCGCGATCGAGCCGGGCGAGCGGGCGATGCGGATCGTGCTGGACACCGGCCTGCGCGATCTCGCACTCGGCGAGAGCGTGTCGGTCAACGGGGTCTGCCTCACCGTCAGCGCGGTCGATGCGACCGGCGGCGCCGTGTTCTTCGTCAGCCCCGAGACGCTCGACCGCTCCAGCCTCGGGCGGCTGCGCGAGCGCGTGGCGGTCAACCTGGAGCGCGCGGTGACGCCGGCGACCCGCCTGTCGGGCCACATCGTGCAGGGCCACGTCGACGGCGTGGCCACGTTGCTCTCGATCGAGAGAGTGGGCGAGGCGGGCGGTGAAGCGTGGTCGCTGGTGCTCGAGCTGCCCGACGCGCTGCGTCGCTACTGCGTCGAGAAGGGCTCGATCGCGCTGGACGGCATCAGCCTGACGCTGAACGCGATCCGGCCCGGCGCCGAGGCCGGCCGGTTCGAGATCGCGCTGATGATCATCCCGCACAGCTGGACCCACACCAACCTCGCCACCCTGGCCCCCGGTGCCGTGCTCAACGTCGAGGTCGACGTCATCGCCAAATACGTCGAGCAGCTCTGTCGGTACCCGAGGTGAACCCGGCCCCGACAGGCCGCGCCGCCCGATGCCTGCGCCGCGGGACGACACCGGCTCCGACGACGTGTTCACGCAGAAATACCGATTTGTCCCGCAGCTCAGGCGTGACCTGGGCCGCGTCCTGCGCCATGCTCAGCCCGGAGGAAGGCACCTCGCACGTGGACATCGTCCCATGTTCGATCAGCTCGTCAGCTTGGCGGTCCAGCACTACGTGATCTTCGGCATCCTCGCGCTCTCGTTCGGGGTGGTGCTGAATTTCCTGGTCGCCGCGGCCCCGGAGACCGTCCAGTCGTTGCGGCTGCACAAGCTGTACTGACGTCAGGCCGGCTGCCGCGCGTCGGCCTCCGCGACGATCGCGAAGGAGCGACGACGCGCATCATGGTCGTGGATCTGCGCACCGATCAGCAGCTCGTCCGGCCGGTGCCGCTCGATGAGCCGCTCCAGCCCGGCGCGTATCGTCTCCGGGCCGCCGACCACCGCCGCGGACAGGGCGCGCGAGACCGCGCTCGCCTCCATCGGCGTCCAGAGCGCGTCCATGTCGTCCACCGGCGGCCTCAGCTTGCCCGGCGTGCCGCGACGAAGCATCATGAATTGCTGCTGCGCCGAGGTGAACAGGCGCCGCGCCTCGTGGTCGCTGCCGGCCGCGACCACGTTCAGCCCGAGCATGACGTGGGGCTGCGGGTTGGCCTCGGACGGCTCGTAGCGGCTGCGGTACAGCGCCACCGCGTCCTCCATCAGGTCGGGCGCGAAATGCGCAGCGAAAGCGAACGGCAGGCCGAGCATGGCGGCCAGCTGCGCGCTGTACAAGCTCGACCCGAGCAACCAGATCGGCATGTCCAGGCCCTCGCCGGGCACCGCGCGCACCGCCTGCGCCGGGGCCGGCCGGAGATACGATTGCAGCTCGATCACGTCGTGCGGGAACCGGTCGGCGTTCGCCGGGTCGCGCCTCAGCGCCATCATCGTGCGCTGGTCCGATCCGGGCGCCCGGCCGAGCCCGAGATCGATGCGTCCAGGGTGCAGGGCGGCCAGCGTGCCGAACTGCTCGGCGATCGTCAGCGGCGCGTGGTTTGGCAGCATGATGCCGCCCGATCCGACCCGGATGCTGCGCGTGCCGGCAGCCACGTGGGCGATCACGACGGCGGTCGCGGCCGACGCCACTCCGGGCATGTTGTGGTGCTCGGCCAGCCAGTAGCGCCGGAAGCCCAGCGCCTCCGCATGCCGGGCGAGGTCGAGCGTGTTGCGCAGGGCGAGCCCGGCATCGCCTCCCTCGATGATCGGCGACAGGTCGAGCACGGAGACAGGGACCATGACGCATGAGATGGGCACGCACGTCGCGCCTGCCAAGCTGCGTCGCCTGCGCTGCGCGTATGTCGGCACTCGCTAAAGTCACTGGACGGGCGCCGGTCGTTGTCCGCATGCTCTGTCCGCGTACTGCCAAGGATAGCAGGCCATGAGCATCGCGGGCATCCTCAACAACAAGGGGGCGAGCGTGATCCACGTGGCCCCGCTCGAGACGATCGCGGGGGTGGCCCGGATCCTGGGCGAGCGCAACATCGGTGCGGTCCTGGTGATGGACGGCAGCGCCAAGCCGCTCGGCATCCTCAGCGAACGCGACATCGTGCGGGCCTTGGCCCGGCAGGGCGCCGCCGCCCTCGACCTGGTCGCCTCCGCGCTGATGACCAAGGCGCTGTGGACCATCGCGCCCGACGCCGACATCGCCGAGGCGATGCGGATCATGACGGAGCATCGAGTGCGCCATCTTCCGGTGGTCGAGGACGGCATCCTGGTCGGGGTGGTCAGCATCGGCGATGTGGTCAAGGCGAGGCTCGGTCAGCAGGCGAACGAGGTTGAGAGCCTGCGCGCCTATGTCGGCGGCATGCACTAGCGGCGCGGCGTCGCGGGTCGTCGTGGCTGGTGCGGACGGCGGGACTCGAACCCGCACTCCCTGGGGATGCAGATTTTCATGCCACCTCGGCTTTCGCCGCCGTCCGGATCGCCGCGCCCTGCGGCCCGCTACCCGACGTTCGTGGTCTGGACTATCCCTTCGCCGTCTCCCGGATCATGACCCGGGGCTTAGGCGCCGCCCGTCTAGTCTCTACACCTTCCCCCATCGTCGCCGGTCATATCGTCGCCGGTGGGGGCTTGGCTCGGGATCGGCCTGGGCCTCGCGACCGGTAGCTTTCCCCGAATTTGAGCGGTTCTACTCCGGGGATTTCTCCCCGGGCACTCCGATGAAGTCTGCTGCGTCTACCGGTTTCGCCACGTCCGCCTGCCGTCACCCACGACCGTCGCCGGATCCTGCAGCGGCGTGATACCCGGATCGGGGCCAACTGGCCAGTGGTCCGAACCAATAGCCTCGATGCTTCCCGGCGGCCGGGCAGCCTTCAGGCGGAAGGCCGCGGCACGGTGTCATCCGATGCGCAGCAGCGCCGGACCGTGCAGCCTGAGCCAGGCTTCCGCGCGAACCCGATGCGGCGTCAGGCGCGCCACCTCGGTCCAGAACTGCGGCCCGTGATCGAGATGGCGCAGATGCGCCAGCTCGTGCGCGACGACGTAGTGCTGTATTTCCGGGGGCGCCATCACCAGGCGCCAGCTGAACATCACCACCCCGTCCGAGGAGCAGCTGCCCCACCGGCTGCTGGTGTCCTTGATCACCAGGCGCCTCGGCCGCAATCCGTGGGCGAGCGCGATGCCTCGCGCGCACAGCCCGAGCGCGGCGCGCGCCTCGCCGCGCAGGAAGTCCAGCACGCGACGGGCCAGGAACGCCCGCTCGCCGCTGACCCGGAT
This sequence comes from uncultured Acetobacteraceae bacterium, assembly GCA_964245725.1. GTDB lineage: Bacteria > Pseudomonadota > Alphaproteobacteria > Acetobacterales > Acetobacteraceae > Lichenicoccus. The sequence goes on from CAXTOC010000062.1 coordinate 10,944, forward strand.
CTCGCCGTCTTCCGCCCAGACCCCGCGCCTGGCGTGCGGCACCGGACGGATGACGTGCGGCACCCCGCTCAGGGCGATGATCTCGCCCGCTTCGAACGCGACCTGACCCGGCAGTGCCGCGAGCTTGCCGGCGACCCAGTCCGAATGGGTGCGCAGCAGCTCGAGGCCCGCCTGGCGCGCGGTGCGCGGCGGCAGCGTCACCACGAC
>CAXTOC010000062.1:11160-12013 GCA_964245725.1 uncultured Acetobacteraceae bacterium
ACGGTGCCGGCGCGGGCGTCGATGCGCAGCGAGATCCGCCGCGCCTGGCCGGAGCGGCGCCAGCGGATCGGCGTCTCCCCCGAGGGAAGCAGCAGCATCTCCGACAGCGGCGGTGCTTCGGCCCGCCTCGCGCCACGACGCGCCATACGGCTCACGGCGCGTCTCCATCCCGTGCGCCGCCGCGCTTGCCGTGCACGGTGACCCTGGCCGCGGCGCGCGGCGCGCGCGGGGTGCGTCCCGGCCAATCCACCACGTGGTGCTCCAGCGGGCCGGCGACGCGCTCGTCCACCACGCGTCCCCGCGCCGAGATCCCCGCCTCGTGCACGGTCTCGCGCCTGCCGGAGACCAGCGGATGCCACCAGGCGAGGCCGCGTCCCTCGTCGAGCCGCCGGTAGGCGCAGCTCGGCGGCAGCCAGTCGATCTCGGCCAGCGAGGCGGCGGTGAGCTGCACGCAGTCCGGCACCCTGCGCCGCCGACGCGCATAGTCAGAGCAGGCGCAGCTCTGCGTGTCCAGCAGGCGGCACGCGACGTTGGTATAGAGGACGGCATCGGTGTCCTCCTCGCGCAGCTTGTGCAGACAGCAGCGGCCGCAGCCGTCGCACAGCGACTCCCACTCCGCCTGCGTCATCTCCTCGAGGCGCTTGCTTTTCCAGAACGGAACCGGTGCCGGCATGCGCGCAGGATAGGGCTTGGCGCGCGCCGGCGGAAGATGAACCCGGCTCAGGACGGCCGATGCCAGCCGAGGCCGCCGGCGATCATGAACAGGATCGCCAGCAGCAGACTGGCCAGCAGTGCCGGTCCGAGCTGCGGCAGCCAGAGCCAGCGCAGCCGGGCCAGCCGCCCGGCGCCGAGG
>CAXTOC010000063.1:0-11852 GCA_964245725.1 uncultured Acetobacteraceae bacterium
GCGGCCAGGGCGCGCGCCTGCTCCGCCGGGGATACCGGCAGCACCACGTGGGGCCCTTTCAGCAGCGCCCAGCCCAGCACGGCGGCGAGGACGGCGGCGATGGCGGCGACTCGGGCCCGCAGCGGCGCCTGCGCCGCCAGCAGCACCAGGACGAAGCCGGCATAGGGCGGCCTCGCCATGCCGACCATCGCCAGCAGCAGCGTCGCCGCGAGCAGGCCCGCGGCCGAGCCCTGCCGCCGCAGCCGGCCAGCGAGTGCCGCGGCGAGCGCGGTGCAGCCAAGCAGCGGCGCGTCCTGCGAGACCGCCGCGGTCAGGCACAGGGACATCGGCAGCAGCAGCAGCGAGAACAGCCACAGCTCGGCGCTGCCGGCGAGCGCGATCGCGGCAGTTCCCAGCAGGATCATCGAGGCGGCGGTCGCGAGCCGGGCCGCCAGGACCGCCTGCAGCACCGTCCGGTGCGCGGCGCGGGCGACGGCGAGCGCGAGCGCCGCCGGGATGTAGAAGGCGGGTGGGTAGATCGCCGGGGTGGGAAAGCCCTCGGGCACCGGGCGCCCCCAGCGTTCGGGCCGGTACATGCCGCCCGACACCTTCTGGCCGACATGGAACGGGATCGCCGAGAATCGCGCCGCCGCCTTCGGCAGGCCGGCGTCGATCCAGCCGCCCTGCTGCCCATCCGGCAGAAGCTGCGCCATCAGGCCGAGATGGCTGATCTGGTCGGCGCGGTAGAGGTGGTTGGCCTCGTCCGCGTTCTGGAACGGCGGCATCGTCGGCACCACCAGCAGCACCGCGAGCGTCGCGAACAGCAGGTAGAGCAGGGCGATGGGGGAGGTCCGTCTCACGCAGGCTCGGGGTCCGGGGGCTCCGTCGGCCGGATCTCCGGCATGGCGAGCGCGAACACCGACAGCGCGAGCGTCGGGACCAGCAGGAACACCGCGCGCTGCGAGACCAGGAAGCCGACGACGCCGACGACGAGCGCGATCGCCACGTTGCCGGCGCGGTCGAAGGCGGAGTTGCGGGCGAGCCTGCGGGCCCGCTCGGCGGGGGCGATCAGGCCCAGCGTGAGCGCGGCGACGCCGCGAGCGAGGACGTCGCCGACCACGCCCATGACGGCGCTGGCGAGCGTCACCAGCCAGAAATGCGGCCAGGCGGAGACCACCAGCGCGCCGCGGACGTCGGCGAGCAGGGAGTTGAACGCGTCGCGCGATCGCGACGCGCCCAGGTTCCCCGCGAAGGCCGCCTGACGCGTCGCGGTCACGCCGCGGCTCGCGGCGGCCGGCTCAGCACAGCGCGATCAGGGTCATGCCGCCGACCATCGGCTCGCCGCCCGGCACGCACCGCCGCCCAAGTGAGGTTCGAGGCGCTGGGCAGCGGGCGCGGGATGATCGCCAACAGGACGGCGAACAGGAACATGATGATTGCAAGTGAGGTTGCCGCTGCCGGACACGGGTTGCTCATCGCTGTGTCGATCTGGCCGTTCATCGGGTTCCCCACGGCCTGCATCGCGCCGCCGATCAGGATCGACGGGCAGAGCCATGGCACGCTCATGATGGACTTCCTTCCGCACGAGCTGCGGGTCAGCTGCTCAGCAGCAGGGCCGCCAGGGCGAGGAGCAGGGCCGGCGGCATCACGACCGCGCCGAGCCTGAGGAACTGGCAGAACCCCACCTCCTCGCCGTCGCGGCGCAGGGCCGAGAGCCACAGGATGGTCGCGAGCGAGCCGGTGATCGAGAGATTCGGCCCCAGATCGACGCCGATCAGCAAGGCGCCGATCACCGGCGCGGGAGGCTTCGCCTGGGCGATGGTGTCGGCGGCGATCAAGCCGGCCGGCAGGTTGTTCATCAGGTTGGACGCCACCGCGAGGATGACGCCGCCGGCCCAGGCGGCCTGCCTCGCATCCTCGAGCGCCGCCCGGTGCGCGAGCTCGACCAGCTGCTTCAGCAGCCCGGCGCGATCGACGCCCTCGACCAGGACGAACAGCCCGGCGACCAGGGGCAGCACCGTCCAGGAGATGCCCGCCAGCACCGGCCAGGGCGATTGGTGGTTCAGCGCCAGCACCGCGACCAGGGTGGCGAGGCCGGCCAGGGCGGTCGGCAGGCCGAGCTGGATGTCGAGCGACGACGAGACCAGCAGCATGATGGCGGTGAGGGCGATGGCGACGGCGACGGTGCGCCCGCCGCCGGACAGGGTCGGCTGCGCGATCTCGGTTGCGATCGGCCCTCGCAACGCCGAGCGTTGGGTCAGGCGCAGCAGCGCGTAGGTCGTGAGGATCGACAGCATCGACGGCAGCGCGTAGCGCGCCAGCCATGACAGCAGGGGCGGCGTCCGGCTCGCGTAGAGGACGAGGTTGGCGGGGTTGGAGATCGGCAGCACGAAGCTTGCCGCGTTGGCGACGGTGGCGCAGATGAACAGGTAGGGCAACGGCTGCTCGATCTTCGCCGTCCTGGTCGCGGCGAACACCGCCGGGGTCAGCACGACCGCGGTGGCATCGTTGGAGAGCAGGACGGTCACCGCGGTGCCGACGCCATAGATCAGCAGGAACAGCCGGCTGGCGGAGCCGCGGGCGTGGCGCACCGCCAGTGCCGCGATCCAGTCGAACAGGCCCTCGCGGCGGGCCAGCTCGGAGAGCAGCATCATGCCGGTCAGGAACAGGTAGACGTCGCTGCCCTTGCGCGCGGCGCGGCAGGCGGCGTTCCAGGGCAGCAGGCCGAACACCACCAGCGATGCCGCTCCGGCCACGGCCCAGACCGCCTCCGGCAGCCTGAACGGCCGCCCGATCACCCCGGCGATCGACAGCCCGGCGATCGCGCAGATCAGGATGTTGGTGCGCATGCGTCAGGCCGTGGCGAGCGTCGGCTTCATCCTGCCCGATCCCGTTCAGGATCCGATATCTACTGTGACGGTGCGGCGCTGCCCAGCCACCGTCGCGGCGTGGGCGAGGTGGCGCGGTCTGATCGACGGCGCTGCCGCCGCGCCACGAACTCGCGGCGATGCCGGACACCTTCCGCCGATGCGGCTCCCGAGCGAGATCGCCTCCGAAAGCCGACGATCCACGTCTCAGGCTGATCCAGTCCGAGATGAGCGGGGAACGCTCATGTCGACTGAAGGTGTTTTCGCCGGCAAGCAGAAGTCCGAAGGACTTCTGGTTCGGGACACTACAAGCCTCCCGCCTGCTGCGCCCGAAGCACGCCCTGCGCCTTGTAGACCGCCTGGGTGCGATTGGTGGCGCCCATCTTGCGCATGATGTTGCGGACGTGGACCTTGACCGTGCTCTCGCTCATGCCGAGTTCATGGGCGATGATCTTGTTGGCCTTGCCCTGCTGCAGGTGGCGCAGGACGATGATCTGCCGCGAGGTCAGCCGTTCCTGACGCGCCGCTGCCGTGGCCCTCGGCTCAGGCGTCGGCCGGCTGCCCTTGAACAGGAGGTCGAGGGGCGCGAAGGTGCCCCCCGCCTCGACCAGCCGGATCGCCGCCACGATCATCGGGATGCCCATGGTGCGCGTCGGGATGAAGCCCTGGGCGCCCTGCTGCAGCGTGCTGCAGATCGTCTCCGGCTGGTGCGCGTCCTCCGCATCCGAGAGCACGATCAGCGGAATGCTGCTCAGGCCGCGCAGCAGGATCGAGATGTTCTGCACGCTCTCGGTCTCCGATGCATGCGCGTGGTACAGGACCAGGTCGAACATCTGGTCGGCGTTCAGGATGCACTCCCGCACCGTCGAGAAGGGTAGCATGGTGAAACGCGGCTGCAGGTCGGCAAATGCCCCGACGAGGCACTCCTGGCTGAACTGGTAGCAGTCGATCAGGCCGATGCGCAGCGTCCGGGCGCTCGCCTGCGCCGGAGAGGCGGCGTCGGCACGCGAGGCGATGTCGAACCCGAAGCATCCGGCCCTGGGATCACGAGGGCCTGGCGGCGGAGCCTCGTCGATGCGGACCGCGTTCATCATCGTGAGGTCGCCGAGGTCCAACATTGCATCTCCCGACCGGATGCGAGATCCGGATACAGTGCACTCGTTGGATTAGTAATAAAGCATTTTTAATTAGAAGGCAGCAGCGAAGGTAACCGCTAACATCGTTTTAACGGGTTCGGGGCCAGCTCTGTATTGACGCTCTATTTCCTGTTCTTGTTACAGCAAATCGCATCGCCGCTTGCTGCTCTCCGCGGCTTCATCCCGAGGGAGAGCGGATCAGGCGCTTGATTGGTCCGCGCGGGCGTCCGGAGGCGAGGCCGATCTCTCGATCCTGTGCCTCCAGGATCGTCTTGGCCGGTGCGTCGCCGTCCAGCCCGGTCAGTTCCGCCGCCGGAACCCGGCGGTTCGAACTCCTGGAGCCGTCCTCGTACAGGATGTCGAAAGTGACGAAGCTGCTGAGTATGCGCTTTCTCGGAGGCATGGTGGAGGTCCTGGTTGATACGCGAGGCAGCGCCGTCAGAGCGGTGCGCCCATGGTCACCGGCAAGCCGACGCCATGGCACGGGCACGGTGGCAGCTGCGGATCGTCGCGGAGGATCTCATAGCCCAAGCTGCTCCGGATCGACATGCCGTCGGCCCGTGACCGAGAATCGATCGCGCCGGAGACTTACCCGCTCAGCGAAACAGCCGGATCGGGCCGGAGGCGCTCGCGACCATGGCGCTCTCGGCAACCACGCGCTCCTGACCGCCGCGTTCGTGCTTGACCCGATACTCACGGTCCAGCTGATCGTTCGGCAGCAGCCGCACCACGGTGTAGGGACCGACGTCAACCTGATGGGTCGAGCGCCTGATCTCTATTTTGTCGCCAATCGCGTAACGATGACCTGCCATTCCATAGTATCCCTGAAATCGCAGGCCGTCGCCGCGGCAGACCTGCCGGACGGCGGGTCTGCCGTTGATGCTACTCGGCCTTGAGGTTGACCGCGGACACCTTGCCGCGCTGGCCGTTCTCGAGCTCGAAATCGAGCTTCTGGCCCTCGTTGAGGCTGCGCATTCCGGCGCGCTCAACCGCGGAGATGTGCACGAAAACGTCGCTTGAGCCGTCGCTCGGCTGGATGAAGCCGAAGCCCTTGGTCGGGTTGAACCACTTTACGGTGCCGCTTGGCATGATCCGTCTCCTGAATTCGGAGGCCACCAGAAAGACGACCCATCTGCTCGAACACAACGAAAGGCCGACTTTGGGACGGACTGGCTGACTGAACGAAACACCGATGCGCGCTATATAGGGGGCTGGACGCGGTTTGAATACCCCCCATCATCCCCTCGTCGACACGGGCGATCCACATGGTCACCCTGACCGGCGCGGCGACCGTGGTGACGCGGCGCCGGACCGGAACAGGGCGATTTCGCCGGCCCGCGGTCGCTCGAGGCCTAGCGCAACGGCGACCGGGATACTGCCGGGGCCGACCGAAAACGGCCTGGCGAGCGGGAAGAGGGCGGTTCCGCCGGTGCGGGCGGCCGTCGCCTCGGCGAGCAGCGGCGCCGTCCCCGGGCGGGTTGACGACGGAGAACCGTGCAGGGAGGCGAGCAGGAAGGCGCCCGCAAGGCCGGCACCGGCGGTCTCGCAGCCGCGCACCGGCAGGGCCGGGGAGTCGCGGCGCATCGGTGCTTGCTGTATGTCTCGCGCGGCTGTGATGGATCGATCGATGGCGCGGGTCACGTGTCGAGGCTGCTACGCTGAGTACGACGACCGGCTCGGCGCCTGTCCGAACTGCGGCCTGGAACCCACCTCGTTCTGGCGGCGAGCGGGGAAATGGCGATGGCCGTGGCCGCTGGCGGTCGGCGTGATCCTCGCCGCGCTGTCCGACAGCCACGCGGCGGACCGTTCCACGGTCCTGTCCCTGGTGATGATCAGCCGCTTCATCACCGAGGTCGTGGTGTTCACCCTGATCACGGCCCTGCTGATGTTCGCCGTCTGGCGTGCGCGACGGGTCTGGCGCCGCAGGAGCCGCCGGATCAGGCGTCGTCTGGCCAAGCGCCGGGCGGTGAGGGGCGGACCTCCGGCCGGATGAAGCGGTCCCGTCGGCGGCCGACGCGGCTCGACCCGCGGCCGGCCGGGCGACCAAAGCTTGCTTGTCCGCTGGACCCGGCTCGTGCTAATTTGATGCGATACTAGAACGAGACCGTCAGGACGCCGAGAAGCGCGAGGCTTCCCGGCGCGTCGCCATCCCGGCGCGAAGCCGCGATGCCTGGACCAAGCCGGTCGCCCCCACCACGATGAACATTGCGGAGAATATCACGATGTGGAAGTCACATCCGCGTCCGGCTGGCCGGTCGGCGGTGCCCGCTGCTGGCATCTCGGCGCTCCGGCTGGCGCTCGCATCCGCATCCTTCCTGGGCGCCGTGGCGCCCCTCGTCGCGACGCCACTCCGGGCGCAGCCGGCCTTCTCGAAGGGTGGCGCCGGTTCCTTCACCACCGTGAACACGCCGCTGCTGCTCAACGATGCGGCCGGCGTGTTCCAGACCCAGGGCAGCGTGCTCTGCCAAGCCCCGGAGAGCGGACAGCTCAGCAGTCCGTCCGGCGTCTGCATGCAGTTCACCCCCAACATCCCCTCGATCGGGGGTGCCGGGGCGACTTTCGGATTGAAGGGCGCGCTCGCGGACTATGTCAGCCCGCCGCTGACGACGACGGCGGACAGCCCGGCCGGCAGCAGCGCGATCACCGTGTCCAACAACCCGGCGATCAGCAACGTCAGCGCCGTCTCGGCGATCGGCTCCTTCCAGACCCTGAGCACGCTGGCCGCCTCGGTGCCGACGGCACTCCCGGCGAGCGAGACCATCGCCTCGGCCTCCGTCGGCGCGCAGTCGACCGTGCTGCGCCTGTCGAGCCCGACGCTCGCGGACCTGCCGCCCGGCTCCGTCGTCACCTTCACCACCAACACCAGCGCGCAGCAGTTCAGCGGCCTGGCATCGTCCGTGGACCTGACCGCGCATCAGGCGCCCGGCCTGGGCGGCCAGGCCTGGGGTGCGAACTTCATCGTCGAGGCCGAGCCGGGCTCCAGCGGCCTGATCCACGGGATCGAGATCGACGCCGCCAACTTCTCCACCAATGTCGGCGGCTACGGCGTCTGGCTGGGCAATAACGGCAACCAGAACATGGGCATCGGCTTCCTGGTCGGCGCCGGCATCTCCGGCAAGGGCTGGCTCGAAGGGCTGCAGAGCGTCAGCGCGGTCAACGACGACGTGCTGTCGGTGTCCTCGGCGACCAACTTCAGCAACGACCGCGGCAGCCACGCCGTGGGCGCGGTCTACCAGGGCAGCTACACCACGGCGATCCTGCAGGCGACCAACCCGAGGGGGTTGACGCCCTCCACCCAGGCGCTGTTCACGATCACGCCCAAGGGCGGCATGGTCGACAGCTCGCCCGGCCCGGTAGGCGCCACCAGCGGCAGCACCCAGGTGCCGGTCGCCGGCTCCACCGGCATCATCCTGGTCTGCAGCGGCACGCTGGCCTCGCTGACGATCGCGATGCCGGCCAGTCCGCTGCCCAAGCAGCCCTTCCACATCGCCTCGGAGTGCACGGTGACGGCGCTGACCCTCACCACCACTGCCGGGCTGACGGTGGTGGGGGCCGCCTCCTCGATCACGCCGTCGACGCCGATGACCTTCGTCTACGACAACGACCGGGGGATCTGGCTGCGCTGGTAGGACGCCTGTGGGCGCAGGCCTACAAGGTGCGCCGCAGCATCAGGCCGAGCGCCCGCTCGGTCAGCCGGCCGTGCGGCGGGGTCATCCAGGTGAAGCCGCTGAAGCGGCCCGGCCGGTAGACCGCGCGCTGGTGCGAGAATCGCAGGAAGCCGGCATGGCCGTGATAGGTGCCGGTGCCGCTCTGGCCGACGCCGCCGAACGGCAGCGAGGGCATCGCGGCATGCAGGATGGTGCCGTTCAGGGTGACGCCGCCCGACCGCGTGCGCGACAGCACCAGCGCCTGCCGGGCCGGGTCGTCGGTGTAGCAGTACAGCGCCAGCGGCGTCGGCCGCGCGCTCACGAAGGCCGCTGCCTGCTCGAGCGAGTCGTAGGGCAGCACCGGCAGCACCGGGCCGAAGATCTCCTCCTGCATCACCCGCGAGGCCGGGTCAGGCGCGCACAGCATGGTCGGCGGCAGCCGGCGCTGCGCGTCCAGCCGCTCGCGCCGTTCCGGCCGGTCCTCCGGATGGCGCAGCACCGCGCTGCAGCCGGGTGCCGCATCGTCGAGCAGTGCCCGCACCCGATCGAGCTGGGCGCCGCTGATCATGGCGGTGTAGTCGGGGTTGTCCTCGATGCTCGGATAGAGCCGGAGCGCGGCGGCGTGCAGCGCCTCCGCCGTGGCGGACAGGCGGTGTCGCGGCGTCAGCACGTAGTCCGGCGCCAGGCAGGTCTGGCCGGCATTGAAGAACTTGCCGACCGCGACGCTGTGCGCGGTGCGTCGCAGCGCCGCGGCATCCGCGACGGCATCCTCGCACAGGATCACCGGCGACTTGCCGCCGAGCTCGAGCGTCACCGGAACCAGGCCGTCGGCCGCGCTGCGCATCACGCTGCGGCCGACTGCGGTCGAGCCGGTGAACAGCAGATGGTCGAACGGCAGGGCGCAGAAGCGGCGCCCGACCTCGGCGTCGCCGGTCACCACGGCGAGCTGGTCCGGCTCGAACGCCTCGCCGAGCAGGCGGCCCAGCAGCGCCGAGCAGGTCGGACTGTGCTCGGAGGGCTTCAGCATGATCCGGTTGCCGGCCGCCAGGGCGTCGACCACCGGCAGCAGCGACAGCAGGATCGGGTAGTTCCACGGCGAGACGATGCCGACGCAGCCGAGCGGCTGGAACACGCTCCAGGCGCGGCCTGGCCACAGCCGGGCGCCGACCCGGTGTCGTCGCGGCCGCATCCATCGCCCGACGCGATCGGCCGAGTAGCCGAGCCCGTCCAGCACCGGCAGGATCTCGGCCAGGATCGTCTCCGGACGCGCCCGGTTGCCGTAATCGGCGTGCACCGCGCGATGCAGCGGCTCGGCGTTCCGGCGCAGCAGCGTGGCCAACCTGGCGAGCGAGGCCCGGCGCGCGGCGGCGGGCGGGCAGGGATCGCGTGCCGCCGCGCGCTTCTGGCTGTCGAGACGCTGCTGCAGGCTGTCGATCATGCAGCGTTGTAGAGGGCTCGGCTTGCCGGCGGCAAAAATTAACGTAGCGTAGCGGTCCTACATGATACCGGAACCGACCTCATGAGCCTCGAATCGGATCTGGTCGTGGATCGGCTCCGCCTGAAGCGTCGTCTGGCACTCTGGCGCACGCTGGCGGTGGTGGGCTTCGTGCTGGCGCTGCTGGTGGCGGGCGGCGCGCGCTTCCACGCGGCACCCGGACCGCATCTCGCCCGGCTGAAGGTGGACGGGATCATCACCGACGATCCGGAGCGGCTCGCGCTGATCGACGCGGCGCGCAAGGACCCGCGCGTGCTGGGCATGATCCTGTCGATCGACAGCCCGGGCGGCTCGGTCGCTGGCGGCGAGTCGCTGCACGACGCGATCGACCGCTTCGCCGCGCGCAAGCCTGTGGTCGCGGTGATGGGCGGGGTCGCGGCCTCCGCCGGCTACATGATCGCGGTGCCGGCGGCGAGGATCTTTGCCTCCAATGCTACCCTGACGGGGTCGATCGGGGTGCTGCTGCAGTCGCCGGACGTCTCCGGCCTGCTCGGCAAGCTGGGCGTGGGCGTCGACGAGCTGGTGTCGGGGCCGCTGAAGGGTCAGCCCAGCGTGGTCAAGCCGCTCTCGCCCGACGGGCGGGCGATGCTGCAGGGCGTGGTGATGGATCTCTACGGCCAGTTCGTCGACATGGTCGCGAGCGGCCGGCACATGGATGCGGCACGGGTGCGCGGCCTGGCCGACGGGCGTCCCTATACCGGACGCCAGGCGATCGGGCTCGGGCTGGTCGACCAGATCGGCACCGAGCAGGATGCGAGGCTCTGGCTCGCGCGGACCAAGCACATCTCGGTGGACACCGAGGCGCGCGAGCTCAAGCCGGCCGCCAAGGGCCCCTGGTGGCGGCGCCAGATGGGCGCCGTGCTGGAGGATGTCGCGACCACGGCGCTGGACCGGGTCATTGCGGATTCGTCCTTGAAAACCCTTATCCCGCAAGGGCTTGTGCTTGACGGACCGCTGGCGCTCTGGCAACCTTGACAACCTGTTCGGGGGGACAGGATGACCAAGTCGGAGTTGATCGCCGAGCTCGCTTCCGCCAATCCCCATCTCCTGAGCCGTGACATCGAACTGATCGTCTCGACCGTTTTCGACGAGATCACCGCGGCATTGTCGCGCGGCGCCCGCGTCGAGTTGCGTGGCTTCGGCGCCTTCACGGTCAAGCAGCGCGACGCCCGCACCGGCCGCAACCCGCGTACCGGCGAGGCCGTGGCCGTCGACGAGAAGATGGTGCCGTTCTTCAAGGCCGGGAAGGAGCTGCGCGAGCGGGTCAATCGGCGCGCACCCGGTCGACGAAGCTGAGCACGCCGCAGGGGATGATCCAGGCCATGATCGACTTCATCTGCACGACCGATTGATCGGTTCATGTTCTTGTTATGTTCGAGATCCTGCGATAGGCTCCGCAGTAGAGGGGGTGGTAGAGAGGAGGGCCTGCCTGATGAACCGGAGCGTCCGCGACTGTCTCTGCCTCGCGATCATCGCCGCGACCGGGCTGGCATCGACACAGCCGGCACCGGCGCGGGAGCGCCTGCTGCGTTGCGCGACCTCCCAGGCATCCACCGGGTTCGGCCATCCTGCGCAGGACGTCACGCGTCGCCGCTCCTACGCGCCGCTGCGTAACGCGATGTTCTTCTCCCATCCCGGATCCGCCTGCAGGTGGAGGGTCGCGCAGCATCATGGCTGATTGGCACCTCGTCTCTGCCGGCCGGGCCGCCGCCCGCCCGCGGCGCTGAACATGTTCAGGAGATCGAGCGGCAGCTCGAAGGCCGCCCCGTCGTCCGACGCACCGGCAAGGCCACTGGCCCCGGACAGGTCGGCACCCGCGGACAGGCCGATGCCCGCGGGCAAGCAGGCCTACGAGGCGCGTCGCGCGGCCAAGGCCGGCGTCAGCCTGGAGCGCTGGATGGCAGACAAGCAGAAGCGCGCCGAGGCCGAACTCGAGGCCGCGCGTCGCGCACGCAAGGCTCCGGCCAAGCGCGGCTTTCTCAAGCGGCTGCTGGACCGGGCGCACAAGCCGCTCTGAGCGCGCGCATCGGCACCGATGCATCCGGCTGCGCCCTGGCGGTGCATGCCGACTGGAGCGCTCATCCCGCCAAGCGGTGGATGAGCTGCGCGATCCGGCGGGATGGCGGCTGGCACGCGGAGGCGCCGCAGCCGGTCGGTGAGACCGGCTCGCTGCTGCGCCGTCTGCGCGCGCGGGCGAGCGGAGGCAGCGTCGCCTTCGGCATCGATTGCCCGCTCGGCCTGCCGCGCGCCTACGTCCAGCGCCATCCGGACCGGTGCCGCGACTTCCGCGCGTTCCTCGGCGGTCTCGACGCCATGCCGCGGTGGCTGGAGGTGTGCGGGCAGCTCGACGAGGTCGGCGCAGCGCGTCCGTTCTATCCGCGCCACGCGCATCGCGGCATGCGTCGCGCCGAGCACGCGGCGGCACTCGGGCTGGACGGGCCGGCATCGCTGTTTCGCCGCTGCGATCTCGCCACCGCCACCCGCCCGGCCGGCGCGCCGCTGTTCTGGACCCTCGGCGCCAACCAGTCCGGCAAGGCCGCGATCGCGGCGTGGCGCGACCTGGTGCTGCCGGCGCTTCGCGAGCAGCCGGCGCTGCTGCATCTCTGGCCGTTCGACGGCGATCTCGCCGCTTGGCGCTCGGCGCCGGCAGCGGGCGGGCGCGTGCTGCTGGCCGAGACCTACCCGGCGGAGGCGCTGGATCAGCTCGGGCTGCGGCTGCGCCCGAGCT
>CAXTOC010000064.1:0-11827 GCA_964245725.1 uncultured Acetobacteraceae bacterium
GAAGTGCAGTCTCATCGGGGTGTCCTCCTTGAACACCCTCCCCGCCCCGCATCCCCGGGCCGGGTGGCAACGGCGCGCCCTCGGGCGCGGGGCAGAGCGAGACCAGCGCAGCGGCTCGCGTCGCCCTTCACCGTTGTCCGCCCGGTCCGGGCGTGCGGTAGGCGCTCCTCCTACCCTCCTACCCTCCTTCCTCCGTCACTGGCCGGAACGAGAGACGGAGTTCGTCCAGGCTGATGGCGATCTCCACTTCGGTCTCGCTTGCGAGGAGCACGATGACGCGGCGCGAGGCATCATAGCCATGCCCGGTGACATGCCAGGTCGTGCCGGCGGTGCAGGCGTGCTGCGGTCCCCGTGCGGTCACGGACACGCCGCCGCGCTCCACGATGAAGCAGGCACCCACTGGCGGCGTTCCGAAGCCAGCGAACACCGCGCCCTCGACTGCTGCCCAGGGCAGCTCGTAGCCGCGCTCGCGCGCGTTCAGCATGTCGACCAGGGCGGTGAGCATCTGCGCCGAGGCGGTGAGCACCGCGACGTGCTCCTCGGTCTGCTCGCAGCTCTCCCCATAGGCCAGGTATCCCGCCACGCTGGCGACGTGACAGCCGCCGTCGAGGTCGACCAGGATGTCATGCGTGTAGGCTTGGTCCGGCGCTGCCGGCACCGACCGGAAGCGGGCGCCGTGCAGCAGCACGGTCTTGAACGGCGTGTGCATTGGGATCGGCTTGGTCGTGTCGTCGATGCTCATCAGGATGTCCCTCCTTGGAACATCCCCGCCGCTCCGCATCCCGTCACGAGCTGCAATGGCGCGCCCACCGGGCGCGGGACGCAGCGAGCCTAGCGTAGCGGCTCCGCGCAGGCCTTTACCGTTGCAGCTCGTGACGGGTATGCGGTAGGCGCTTTTCCCTGCTGCTCTTACCGCGCGATCGACCGATTTGTTTGATCATGAGAAATGTTAGCGGTATTTGTCGAGCACGAAGACCATGCGTGGTCGCCGCCAGCTGAGCGGCTGCAGCAGGCGTTCCGGACGCAACGTCAGATCAAAGCCGGTCTCGAAGGGATGCCCCAATACACCGCGGAAGCGCTCCGAGAAACGCGACGCATAGCAGTTGTCGCAGCCGGCGCTGATCTTGGTGCAGCCGGTCACCGGGTTCCACGTCGTATCGGTCCATTCGATCGCGCTGTTCTCAGCCATGGGCGGCCTCCTCTACCACTCTACCGCGGCCGTCTCACGAGCTTCAGCCGCTTGGCCCGGATTGCCGCCGCCAGCACCAGCAGGACCTGACGCATGAACGCCTCGCTGAAGTGGCCATAGGCGTCAACCGGCGGATCATAGGTGATCGGCTCGACATGGTATGACCCGGGCAGCACATCGCTGTTGCCCTCATCGAGTAAAATCCAGCTTGGCAACGTGCCACGCAGCTTCAGCCGGCGTCGTTCTGTCTCCGGCACGCGAACGGACAGCCGGTCCGGCCCCGGCTCCTGTGTGGTCAACGGGAACAGCGCGACCAGGTCGCCCTTGGCCGTGACAGGCACGACCACGCAGGTGGGGCGAGCCTTGCGGCCGTGGTCGGCACCGGCCGCTTGCTCACGACCCCAAAGGAAGCGGTAGCTGATGACCAGGCCCGTCCTGATCTCGTCAGCCGTCATGCCCGTGCTCGCGCTCGTACTGATCCGACAAGGCCAGCAGGCCGTCCTCGACGTCCTGCGGCATGGTGTCCAGCGTGAAGTGCGCACGTGGGTCGTCGGGGCGTGCCTTTGCCAGCCGTTCGTACTCGTCCATGCTCATCAGCACGAAGCGGGGCCGACGGTGATGGGTGATGACCACGGGCTCGCGCATCGCGGCGTCGGTGATCGCCCCCACCTGCTTGTTCAGGTCTGCCGTCGTGAAGCGCCGCATCGCTCACCCACCTGCCTTATCCAGAATATCCATATCGTGCTGCAGCTCACCAAGCCAGCATGGTTCCAGCGCTTTGGGCTTTGGCCGGCCGTGTGCCCGACGCATAGTGGGTAGCTCGCGCGACCACCGGAGCCGCAGGCAAGGCGGGCCATGGTCGACCCGAGGCCGGCCCCGCCAGTTCCAACTTCGGCCGCCGGCAGGCCCGTCGCAGCGCCAGCCGACGGCGCGAAGGGTGCCACCGTCCTCATCCTGCCGGGTATACGTGATGATGCGCCGGAAGCCCCGCAGCTGCGCCTCGCGCGCCGCCCAGCCATAGAGCTGGCTGCAGGCGTTCCAGCGCAGCGCCGCCGGCCGGTCCCGCCGGACGCATAGCCGCGTCACCTCCACAACGCTGCGGTGGTCGAAGGCGCGGGCCAGCGGCTGCCCGACCGTCACCACGCCTAGCAGGTCCGGCCCGTTCCAGATGCCCTGCCCGTACCGCCAGCCGGTCGGCCCAGGAAGGTGTTCATGGTAGCGGTCGATGAAGCGCCGTGCGTCCCGGAACGCGATCCGGTCGAGCCGGAGCTGCCAGTCCAGGATCAGCGCGCCGAGCCCGTCATCCGCGACGCGGCGCAGCTTCTCGCCGCAGATCTCCTCGATGCCGAGGCGCTGCAGCAGGGCGCGCGCCCACTCCGGATCCTCGGCCAGACCCCACCGCACCTCCTCCTCCGATTGCTCGCAGCAGGTCGTGACCATGAACTCGCGGCTGCCCCAGACCTCCAGCAGGTCGACCTCCTGCTCGTCGCCGCAGTGCGGGCAGAGCGGCATGGCCTACTCCACCAGCACGATGGCGGTGAGCTGGCGCACACCGGCCAGGGCGTCCGCCACCTGCTCGAGAGCTCGGGCCTGCCGGCTGCTCGTCTCGGCGATCGACGGCACGTCGACGGCGAGAGCACGCTTGCGGGCAGCGGCCTCGCGCAGCAGCGGCTCGGCCAGGTCCAGGCCCTCGTCGTGGACGCTCGACGTGGACGGCTGCGGCAGCGGGTTGCAGGGCACCACCAGCCAGGTCAGCAGCTCGGACAGCAGCACCAGGACGTATTCCCGGTCGCGGTCGCGCAGGGCGTGGAGCAGGAAGTGGAAGTGCTCGTTCGGGCAGATCGCCATGAGGAGGTGCTCCCATGCGTGGACGCCCGCCGCTCCGGGACGGAGGACGGGCAAGATCGGGCAGGCGGAAGGGGCGGATCTGGCCGGCGGGATGGCGCGGCGGATGTGGCGGGCGTAGACGGCGACGGCCTTCCAGTAGGCTGCCATCGGCGCCTTGTGCCGGCGCCAGCACGTTTCTGCCCGGTTGGCAGCGTCCTGTCGGATGTCATCCAGCACCGCTGCCAGCACGGCTCGGGCGTCAGGCGGCAGGGCCGCCAGATGCCGGGCCGCCGGCAGCGCCAGCACCGGGTTGCGTACCTCAACCTGGCTGCTTCGGCGGTCCCGGGTCATGCTGCCCTGCTGACCCGGGCGGCGCAGGCCTCGTGCAGCTCCAGCACCACGGTGTCGATCAGGTGGACGGCGTCACCGACCGCAGGAAGCCGGCAGCAGCGGCGCACCGTCATCTCGTCGCGGAAGCTGCCGGTCTGGCTGGTCTCCAGCACCGCCACGCCGTCCAGCCTCAGCACCCGGGCGAGGCGCACCACGTAGCGGCCGATGCTGCCGACCGGCCCGTCCTGCTCGTGCAGCCGGGTCAGGCCGCGATCGATCGCGGCGATCGAGGACCCGTTCCGCGTCATGTCGTCGACGGTGAACGCCTCACCCCTGGCGGGGCGGTAGCCCCAGAACCAGCCGTAGGCGTCGGCATGCCGGTCATCGACCTGGCAGCCGGCACGGAAGCCGTCGAGGTGCAGGCGGGTGCGCTCGTCGTCACCGCGCCCGAACACCTGCAGATCGCCATAGCGGTCGGGCGTGCGCCCATCCTTGCTGCGCATCGCCAGCGCGTCGAAGTGGGCGTAGGCCTCGCCGCCGCGCCAGGTGGCGAGCCACGGGCGGACGACGAGCAGGTCCAGTTGGTCACGGCTCCGGGCCATGAGGGACACTCCAGGGTGGGATTGAGAGAGGCCGACCGCCATCGGTCGGCCGATGTCGGATCGAGGACCTAGCCTTGGAGGGTGATGGCGCCTTGGTGCTCCAGCAGGGCATCGAGCGCGTCGGCGACCTCGGTCAGTTCGGTCGCCTCGGCGTCGATCAGGCGCGCGAGGCTCGGCTCGGCCGCCATGGAGAAGCGGTGCCTCTCGCTGGCTTCCCGCAGCACGCGCCCGGCTTCGCTCGCACTCGACGACGAGATGGGTGAGACGGAGGCCGGCGCCTGCGCGTCGTCCGCCAGCTGGCTGGCGAGCCAGTGCTCGCAATCCATCCAATCGACGGTGTCACCCGTGGCGAGGTCGAGCACGTGCGCGCCGCCACCGTGGCCATCCAGAAGCGGCCGGGAGCAGGTGAGGCTCCAGCGGAAGCCCCATCGGCCGGTGAGACCGAACGCCTCGCCACAGCGCTTGGCGAAGAGGATGACGTGTTCCGGGTCGCCTTCGCAGTCCGACGAGATCCACAACGTGAGCGGGTCGCGAGCCGGGTCCGGGACAGCGAGGAAGCCGATCGTCGCCCCTTCGTCCCGATCGAGCTCCTCCTCGAGTTGCCGATAGAGCGCGAGAGCGGGCTCGACGTTCTCCGCCGCGCCGACCGGGAACATCACCGAGAACTGGGTGAAGTAGTTAGCCATGATCGGTCTCCCGCGCGGTGGCGGTGGCGGCCGGGCCTGCGGAAGCAGGGGTCAGGGCCGTGCGGACGCGCAGGCGCCAGTCGGCGAACCAGTCCACCAGGTCGGCGCCGGACACGTAGTGGTCCGCGTCATCCGCCTCGTCCGGCGCGTCGAACTGCTGGGCCCAGGCACCGAGCGCCTCGCGCAGCAGCTCCAGCATAACCGGCGCCAGCCCGAGCAGCTCGGCCAGCTGTTCAGGTTCGCGACCGCCGCAACCGGATCGGCCACGCACGACGGCCACCTCGATCGCTGGGCTGGTGTCGGTGCGGACCAGCGCGTGGCCGTCCGCCGGTCCGTTCTCGATCCGCCGGACCTCCAGGCGCCCGGCGATCCACGGCAGGTGGTCGAGGCTCATCGCAGCGCCTCCCGCAGCGACAGCACCGGAACGCTGGAGTCCACATCCGTCAGGAAGCCCGGCATCGCCAGCACCCCCCACATCACCAACCCGAACAGCACCGCGCCCGCCGCTATCTTCAGCCCCTTCCTGATCGCCATTCTTCATGTCCCTTGCTGAGTCTCGTCCTCCGAGACCCATCCCGCCGGCCGCCTCGGGCCAGGCGGAGCAAGGGCGGCGCAGCCGGGAGCGCGCGAGCGCGACGCACCCTTGCGCCGGCAGGACCGCATGCGGCAGCGCCTCTCCTCATCGCCTTGTCTGCTGAACCCCTGACTCCGTCGCACGTCCTCTCTCTCGATTTGGGAGGCGCACGTGGCGGATCAGACGGAGATCAGGGTCAACCGGGCGCCGGTGCTGACGCTCTGGGCGGCGGTGGTCGCCGAGCGCCTAGGACACAATCCCGACGCGGCGATCACGCTCGGCCGCGCCGTCGCCGGGTCCAGCGCCCGCATCAAGGCGCGCGCGATCGGGCTGGACGAGGGCGAGCGGAAGGAGGAGTCGGACGCCAAGCTCAAGGCACGTCCGTCCGAGCCGCGCCAGGTGGTTCACCTGCTCGGCCGTGACGTGCCGGTGATCGAGGGCAAGCAGGGCGTGCGTGCCCTGGATGGCGACAAGGGCGCTGCCGCCGGTCCGGCTCGTGCCTACGTCGAGAAGGCGCTGGGCGAGCACCTGCCCGCGGTGCGGCAGGCCATGGAGGCGCTGGCCGCCTCCGTCGAGCCGGCGGAGCTGAACCGCACCGGCTTCCGGCTGTACGAGCGCTTCCGGCCCGAGGTGCCGCCGGGCGCCAAGGGCTGGGGCGCCAAAGGCGTGCTCGACCTGAGCCGCATCAGCGTCACCGCTTCCTGATCTCCGGCTTGCCTGGCACGCCCAGGCATCGAGTCCGCTCTATCTGCCGGCCCTGAACTCGGCGATCGACACGACGATCCGGTCCCTGCCCTCCGCCTTGGCCCGGTAGAGTGCCTTGTCCGCGCGGCCGATCAGCGACTTCCAGTCGTCTCGTGCGTGTTCGTGCGCGACCCCGATGCTGCAGGTCACGTCGATGACCTCATCCTCCACCTTGAAGGGCTCGCCGCAGGCTGCCCTGTCAGGATGACTGCGCACCGACTTCTTGTTGAGCTTCTTCTTCCTCGAACACGGGCAGGCCTTCCAGCTCGGGGCCGTTGGCATCGAACAGGACATAGTCGCACCCCAAGGCCCGAGCCTTCAGGAAAATGGCCCAGAGCACGTCCGAGATGCCCTCGCAGCACCGGTCGTCGTGGGCGTAGACGAACCAGCCGTAGGTCCCCGCCATCGCGACGATGCCATCCCGCCTGCCGGGATCAGCCGAGAACTCCAGGAACAGCCGGTCCGAGGCCGGCAGATGCCCGGTGCTCAGGTCGAGGAAGCGTCGAAGCCGTTCTGTCGGCGGCTGAGTGACGTGGTTCAGGTGTTCGGGCATCGCCCGCTTCTCCTTGATGGTTGTGGTGTGGCTCAGAGCAGCGCGAGCTGGTCAGCCGGTGCCGGCGTCCCGTCGCAGGTCAGGACGACGTGGCGGGAGTGCCGGCCATCCCATGTCAGAGCCCCGCAGCGGGTCATTTGCCCGCCCTGCATCGCCGCGACGTCGCGGGCGATGTGCGTGGTCAGGCCGTGCGGCCCCGACCAGCTGCAGCGCTCGCCAGGGCGTGCCGCGCAGCGTGGACACGCAACCCGCAGCGCCGGATCGCTACCCGGCCATGCCTCTCCACAGGCTTTGCACTCGATAGTCGTGCCAAAGCGAGCGACGCCCCTGCGCCACGTTCTTCCTCCGATCGCACCCATGTTGTTCGCCTTCTGCTGGATCTCCTTCTCGGAGACCCAGCCCGGCGGCCGCGGCGGGGCGGACGGGGCAAGGGCGGGCTCTGCCCGGCCGCGCGCAGGCGCGGCGCACCCTTGCGGCGGCCGTCACGTCAGCGGCAGGGCTCTCGGCTGTCGCTCGTCATCAGTCGCCGATGTCGCCCGTCAGCGCGCTCATCTCCTCGTCGATGCGCCGCCGACGTTCCATCCACGCCTGGCCTGCCGCCGGCACCCGCTCGCCGTACAGCCACCCGGCGACGCGGCAGTCGGCCGGGATGTCCTCGATGAAGGGCGACGGTCGGGCAAAGCTGCCGCGGTAGCTCACGTGGGTGATCGCCACCCGCTGCATGCCCCGGGTCAGCGCCACGTAGGCCAGGCGGCGCTCCTCGTCGTGGTCGCCGTAGGCGCTCGGGAAGCTGCCGGTGTCCCACCCGGCCAGGAACACGTGCGGGAACTCCAGCCCCTTGCCCTTGTGCAGGGTCATCAGCTGCACCCGACCGTCGACCGTCTCCCCCGGCGCCGCGCTGGCAAGGGCTGCGTGGTCGAGCAGCTCGGTCGCGCTGTGGAACCCGCCGGCGAGCGTGAGCAGCTCCTGCAGGTTCTCCAGCCGGTCGACGGTGTCCTCCGCCCGGCTCTCGCGCAGCCAGGTCCGATAGCCGGTGCGGTCGAGCAGCAGCGAGAGCTGGTCGGCCAGCGTCGCCCCGCGATCCTGGGTGGCGCCGCGGACGGCCTCCACGAACGCCATGGCCGCCGCGCGCGTCTTCGGCGGCAGCCTGGCGGTGTCCACCGCACGCAGCAGCGACACCATGCCGAAGGCCGCCTCGCCCTGGATCTCCTCCATCGCCTTCGGCCCGAGGCCCCGGGGCGGGACGTTGCACACCCGCCGGAAGGCGTCGTCGGACTGGTAGTCGTCCGGGCGGGCGGAGAGGCGCAGCAGCGCGAGCGCGTCCTTGATCTCGGCGCGCTGGTAGAAGCCGACGTCGCCGACGATGACGTAGGGCACCCGGGCCCGCATCAGCGCCTCCTCGAAGCCGCGCGACATGAAGTTGGAGCGGTAGAGCACCGCCATCTCGTGCCAGGACGCGCCGGCAGCCCGCCGCCGCTTGATCTCCGCCACCAGACCCGCCGCCTCGGCCGGCGGGTCGGAGAACCCCACGATCTCGATCGGCACGCCGATCGGCTTGGTGGCGCGCAGCGTCTTGCCGAGCCTGTGAGGGTCGCACTCGATCACCGCGTTGGCAGCGGCCAGGATGTGCCCGGTCGAGCGGAAGTTGTCCTCGAGGCAGACCTGGCGTGCCTGCGGGAAGTCGCCGGAGAAGCGCCGGATGTGCGCGATGTCGGCGCCCCGGAACGAGTACACGCTCTGGTCGTCGTCGCCGACCGCGAAGATCTCGCCATGCCCGGCTGCGAGCAGCCGGAGCCACGAGTACTGGGCATAGCACACGTCCTGGTATTCGTCGGTCAGCACGCAGTCGAAGCGTCCGGCCCAGCGGCGGCGGTAGGCCGGGTCGCGCTGCATGGTCTTCGCCGGCCACAGCAGCAGGTCACCGAAGTCGGCGGCGTTCGCCTCCCGCAGCCGGCGCTGGTACTCGAGGTAGACCTGGGCCGCGAGGCGCAGCCCCTCGGGATCGACGGTTCCCCTGGTCGCACGTGCCGCGGCGATCTGGGCCTCGACATGGGCCGGCGCCTCGTCCGGCGTCACCAGCTGATCCTTCATGCTGGAGATGCGGTTGCACAGGCGCTTGAGCGGGTCCCTGCCCTCGCCGGTGTCCTCGATCGACACGTTCATCGCCTTGAGCGTGCGCTTGACCAGACGCCAGCTGTCGTCGGCATCCAGGATGTCGAAGCCCGGCCGCAGCGCCGCCACCTCGGGCTCGATCCTGAGCTGGCGGGCGCCGAGGCCGTGGAAGGTGCCGACCCAGGATGGCACCGCCTGCCCGGCCAGCATGGCGCGGATGCGGTCGGTCATCTCCCGGGCCGCCTTGTTGGTGAAGGTCACCGCCAGGATGCGGTCGGCCGGGATGCCGCGCGCGCCGATGCGCCAGGCGACGCCTGCCGTCAGCGTCCGGGTCTTGCCGGTGCCGGCGCCGGCCAGCACCAGCACCGCGCCGTCCAACGTGGCGGCTTCCGCCTGCGCGGGGGTGAGGCCGGCCAGGATCGTGCTCCGGAGGCCGGCGAGGTCGACCGGCGGGCACTGGTCCGGCCGCTCGCCAGGGTCAGTGGACATCCACATGGCAGTTGTGTCCGTGGCAGACGATCAGCTCCTCGTCCGCGGTGAAGATCGTGAAGGGCTGATCGAGCAGCCATTGGCCGTCCTCGTCGTGCTCGCCGCCGACCACGATGCCCTCGGCGTGCTGCCAGCAGTCGTGGCCGGTGGCGGTGACGTAGGTGTCGGACAGGCTGCTGCCGGTCGGCGGGCGGCACCTCCGGCGCTTGTTCTCTGGCAGGCGGGAGAAGGCGGCAGCCAGCCTGGTCATGGTCCGCTCGTGGTCAGCGGCGGCGGCAAGGCTGGCCGGCTGCTCAGGCTCCGACTGGTCGGACGCCAGCTCGCGCAACTTGAAGAGGAACAGCGACGCCGCGAGCTTCGCCGGCCACGGCTCCCAGGGCTTCAGGCCCTCCACTTGAGGCAGCGGATCGTCCAAGGCCGGCGCGAGCTCGATGTTCAGCGTCTCGTAGAGGTCGCGCCTGGACCATCCGGCGACGTGGACCGCCTCCGACGCAGCGGCCAGCCGGTCGGCGCGCTTGTGCAGGACGTGGTCGTCGCCCCGCCACGTCGGGAGCCGGTAGCGTGTGTCGATCGCCACCTGCAGCTGCCCGGCCAGCCGCTCGAAGTCCTCGCCGAGATGCGGCTTGATCGGCGAGATCGGGTCGAAGCCGAGGAAGCCTTCGTGCCCGTCGTGCAGCAGCTCGCGCAGCGCCTCGCCACGGGAGAGCGGCTGGTGCGGTTGCATCTGCTGGCGCAGCACCAGGACCAGCAGGCTGTGCTGGGCGACGGACAGCGGCAGATCCCAGCACGAGTGGCCGCCCCAGCGGTAGGCACGGGACAGGCCGATCGCGAGGTCGCTGTCCTCCCAGCTGTCCGGCGTCGGGTCGAGCAGGTTCAGGCGCTTGCCCGACTTGAGCCGGACCCAGGCGCGATCGGGCCTCATGTGCCTCTCCTCTGCTTGAGCACGTCGTTCCAGTCCGCGCCGTCGACCGAGGGCCGCAGCCGCTCGAAGCCGACGCCCGCCGCGGCGCTCATCTGCTGCAGGCACAGCGCGTAACGGTCCCCTGCGGTGTCGGCATCGGTCGCGGCGACCACCATGGACCCGGGCACGGCTGCGAGCGCGGCCAGCTGCAGCTCGAGCGCCTTGATCGTCTCAGGCCCCATGCCACCGGCGGTCGTCACGTACAGGCTGTCGGCGGGCAGCCGCTCCAGCACCGCCAGGCTCATGGCGTCGATCGGGGCCTCCAGCACCACCAGCCGGTGGATGGGCTCGGGGCCCATGGCGAGCCGGAACAGCGTCTTGTCGCCCCCCGGGCTGAAGCCGCGGAAGGCCGGCCCGCGCATCTCGATCCCGGTGAGCCGTCCGGCATGGTCATGGTGGGCGAACCAGGCGCTGCCGTGCGGACCCTCGCGCAGGACGCCGGTCTGGCTCGCGAGCCGCAGCACCGCCTCGGGCAGATGACGGTCGACGGTCAGGTAGCGCCAAGTGGCCGAGCCCCGCACTGGAACCCGCTTGCGGTCCCACCGGGCCTGGACCGGCACCGCAGGCGTGGTGGTCCGACGAGCTCGCAGATGCTCCGGGAAGGTCGGGCTGAGGCCAGCCAGCGGCCGGAGCACCTTGCGGACCTGGCCGAGGTTCAGCCCTGGCTCCAGGTGCTGCACCAGCGAGAACACGTCGCCCTTCGCGGTGCTGCCAGGGTCCCACCAGCCGCGCCCCTCGTGCGTCACCAGCAGGATCTCGCCCGCGCCGCGCCGGTACTTGAGGCAGTTGCGGGTGCTCTCCCGCTTGTCGAGCTGCCAGGGCGGCGGGTGCCGCTCCAGCAGCACCGCGCAGCTGACCCCTGCCCTCAGCTCCTCGAGCTCCATGTCATGGCTCACCGTTCCGCACTCCTGTCCCTGGAATGCGTCCCGGCGACCGCTCGACGCGGGCGGGACAAGGGCGGCGGCGCAGCCGGCGGGCGCCTGGCGCCGAACCCTTGTGGCGGCCGCGACGCAGGCGGTAGCGGATCCGGCTTCATGTCTCGGCATGTCATTCGCCGAGCCTCCCCGGGCTCGGCGCGAAATCCCACGCCGCTCGATGATCCCGCGAAGATTCGCGCCGAGCCGGTGCAGCCTCCTTCGGGGTAGGACAGGACTGGAGGCCACGATGCTGCGCGTGACCCGGCGCGGTCGGATCGAGCAGGTCAGGGACCTGTCGCTCGACGAGGACCGCGCACTCCGGCGCGCCTTCGGGTGCGGCGCCGGAGAGGAAGCCCGCCCCGCTGGGGCTGCCGTGGTCCGAGCCCACCAGCACCAGAAGGGCGGCCAGTGGTTCCTGTGCGACTGCCTGGGTGAGGTTGCCTATCCACCCGCACTCGTTCCCGTGGCCGAGCTTCACGTCCGCCGACACGTCGAGCCGCCGTGGGCCGAGCACGCGGCCTGGTGCGACTTCTTCCGCGACCCGCTCGAGCAGCGCCTGGTCACGACCAGCTACAGCCGGCCGATCCCCGGCGCGAAGCTCAGGCTGGTCGACGCCTACCGAGAAAACGAGCGGACCGAGGCACGCGTCACCGGCCACAGCGTCCACCGCCGCCGCAGCCGCCTCGCCACCCTGCTCATGACCCTGATCGAGACAGCGAAGCTCAACCGGATCGAGGCGACAGCACCCGTCCTCCGGCTGAGCGAGCAGTATCGGGCGCTTCGCGAGGCGGCGCGGGAGGTCGAGCTGGACGAGGGTATCCCGCTGTCCAGCTACCTCTGCAC